>JALQWO010000057.1 GCA_023258655.1 Bacteroidia bacterium | reverse complement strand
ATCGTGATCAAAGCGGCCGCCGCCGCCTTGCGCAAAAACCCCAACATCAACTCCAGTTGGTTGGGTACCAAAATACGCTACAACCATCATATCCATATCGGTGTGGCCATGGCCGTAGAAGATGGTTTGCTGGTGCCTGTGGTTCGCTTTGCCGATAACAAATCACTCAGCCAAATCAGCGCGGAAGTGAAAGAATATGGCAAAAAGGCCAAAGAAAAGAAATTGCAGCCCCAGGATTGGACGGGCAACACCTTTACAATCAGCAACTTGGGCATGTTTGGCATCGATGAGTTCACCGCCATCATCAATCCCCCTGATGCGTGCATCTTGGCAGTAGGTACCGTAAAGGATACTGTGGGCGTTGTGAACGGTGAGATAAAACCCGTAAAAACCATGAAGGTTACGCTGAGCTGTGATCACCGTGTTGTAGATGGTGCCATGGGAGCGCAGTTCTTGAAAACACTGAAAGAATATCTGGAAGAGCCCTACCGATTATTGGTATAACAAAAATCTAAGGGCTGCTACCGCAGCCCTTTTTTATGCGATGAAACTCAAGTTTAACCACATACAAGACCTGTCAGACGCCCGCTATGCCGCCGCCGCCATGGCAGAATGGATTGGCTTTCGCGTTGGCGATATCCCCCTAGGCCAAGTGCAAGAAATCATTGGCTGGTGCGCCGGACCCAAACTCACCCTGGAACTGCACAGCACAGAACTCAAAGACATGGCCATGAGCTGGTGCGATATCCTGCCCGTTGAGGCCATTGAATGTCGCTCCGCCGACCTCTCCTTCTGGCAAAACACCCTCACCAACCCCAACTACGAATGGATCATGTTTGACGATACCACCGCCACGGTTCTTGGCTCAAACCCCGTCACTATTACCCTCGTAGACCCAAACCTTTTGGCGGCCAATGAAATCAAATCGATGAATCTTGAAGCCATTTCGCTGAATTGTGAAAAAGAAACAGTGGTTGGAATGAAAAATTACGACCTTTGGAATGACCTACTTGAAACCCTAGAAATTTGGTAACCATGAAATACTCTTTCCCATTTGCCATGATCTGCTGCATCGCCATGGGCTTTGCCGCCTGCTCAAACAACCCCGAAGGGGCCTTCAATGAAGCAGAAAAACACTCCCAAGATTCCTTGGATAGCCTGAGCAACGAGGCGATGTTCGACGACCTCTACCAAGACACAACAAACACAGATTCGGTGTCGGCCAAACCGGGCGATGTAACCACGGAAACGCTGCCCAAAACCTCACCAGAAAACACCCCTCTGCAGCCCAAGCACCCATGAAAATAGCCGTAGTGGGAGCCACCGGACTGGTGGGCACCAAAATGCTGGAAGTATTGGCGGAACGAAACTTCCCCATCACCGAACTATTACCCGCAGCCTCTGCGAAAAGCGTGGGTAAAACCATTGAATTTCAAGGCAAAACCTACCCCATTGTTTCATTGCAACAAGCGGTTGATGCCAAACCCCACATCGCCATTTTTAGTGCAGGTGGCAACGTAAGCACCGAATGGGCACCCAAATTTGCAGCAAACAACACCTTCGTCATTGACAATTCCAGTGCATGGCGGATGGACCCCTCAGTACCCTTGGTAGTGCCCGAAGTCAATCCAGACGCCATCCAACCCCAACATCGAATCATTGCAAACCCCAACTGCTCTACCATCCAAATGGTGATAGCCCTCAAACCCCTGCATGACGCCTACGAATTGCAGCGTGTGGTAGTAAGTACCTACCAAAGTGTTACGGGAACAGGGCAAAAGGGTGTAGCCCAACTTCTTGGTGAACGCAACAATGCAACCGTGGATGCGGTATACCCCCATCCCATCGACTTCAATGCCTTACCGCACATCGATGTATTTCTCGACAACGGCTACTCCAAAGAAGAGTGGAAAATGATGGTTGAAACCCGAAAAATCATGGGAATACCCAACCTAAACATCACCGCTACCACCGTGCGCATTCCCACCATGGGCGGCCATTCGGAGAGTGTGAACGCTTCTTTCAAGCATCCTTTCCACATCGAAGAAGTCAAGTCACAGCTCAGCCAAGCACCAGGCGTTACACTCCAGGACGATCCCAAAAACAACCTTTACCCGATGCCCATCACCTGTCACGACAAAGACGATGTATTCGTGGGCAGAATCCGCAGAGACGAAAGCGCACCCAACACCCTCAATATGTGGGTAGTATCAGACAATTTGCGCAAAGGCGCTGCTACCAACGCCGTACAAATCGCCGAATTGTTGCTGGAGAAAGACTGGGCCAAGGAACAATTTACCCATTGAGTTGTTAGTCGTATCATGTTGGTCGACAACCCCCAGGATACCGCCGAAGAAACCCCTCAAGACAACAGGCCGCTGGTGTTGAAGGATGCCCTATTTCAGGGTGATGCCCACAATGCCCCCTATGCCTTGAGCGTGAGCTCTCCCAAAATTGAGCCCATCGATAAGCGCATGCTTGTGGCCAACGCCCATGAGAGTATGCAACATCAGGCCGAGCAGCAAATTTCCATGCTGAAAAAACAGGCAGAATTGCTGATGAAACAGGCCAAGGCCATCGAAGACCGACTCTCACTTTCTCATGCCATTTACAAGGCCGACATCAATTTTGAGCCTGTGATACACGGCATTTATCACCTCTATCAAAAAGATGATGGCACACAAGTGCTCAGCATGGTGGCACCCTACGAATGGGGAAGAAATGCGCCTTATACGTTTTTGAACACGGTGCGGTTGCTGGCCGATCGTACTTGGGAAATTTTGGCCTGAGTGATACCCGCCTCAACCGCTTTTTCAGTGAGACAGACCCGAACTTACGATTGCTCAGATAGCCATTGATCCACGGCTTTTCTCACCGATCCTGCAGCCAATAACCTTGGTTTGGCTTCTGATTCAGGCAACCCTGTGGCTTCCATCACCATGTTTGTCCCCCTCGCGATAAGCTTGTGGTTGGTGAGTTGCATGTCAATCATTTTGTTGTCCTTCACGTGTCCCAAGCGAATCATCACGCTGGTTGTTATCATGTTCAACACCATTTTGGTGGCGGTACCCGCCTTCATGCGCGTGCTTCCAGTGACAAATTCTGGACCTGTTTCCACTTCCACACAAACATCACAAACCTCCACCATCTTACTTCCCTTGTTACACACAACACCCCCAGTGGCGATGCCCATTTCCTGGCATTTCTTCAAAGCGCCAATCACGTAAGGCGTTCTGCCCGATGCCGCAATGCCAATGACCACGTCTTGGGTATTCACGCCATACGCTTCCAAATCGCGAAAGCCTTGTTCCTCATCATCCTCCGCAAACTCCACCGCTTTGCGAATGGCACCATCGCCTCCGGCGATGATCCCTATCACTTTGTCAAAGGGAACACCATACGTTGGCGGACACTCACTGGCATCAACAATACCGAGACGTCCGCTGGTTCCTGCACCCATGTAAAACAAACGACCGCCGGCCTGCAACCTGGAAAAAACCAACGCACACAGCGCGGCAATGTGGCTCGCTTCGCTCGCCACCCGCTGGTGCAACAAAGCATCCTCCTGGTTGATGCCTTGCACCAACGACAAAAAATCCAATTCCTCTAAATGCCTGTGGTGTGAACTTGACTCCGTTTGCATTACGCAAAAGTATCCTTTTGATAGCGACCGCCCAAAAATGTCAGCCACTCCTTATACACCCCCTCCGCCATGACGCGAGGAAATTTCGCCTGACCGCCCATCTTTCCGCGGTAATCCATGAAATCCAAAAAGTCCGATTCCGGCAACCAAAACAACTCCATCCGCTTCAATACATGCTTTCGCTCCGTGGCATAATCATCGTTTAACCCAATCAACGCCTCATCCAAAATGCCCTGGGCAATTGTAGGATCCGGTTTTTCAACCCCCGCAGGATACGCCAAAAACCAACGATGTCCCATCTCCCCGTTGTCATGCTTCAATCCCCGCACCGTAAACTCCGGCACAGAAAATCCCAACGACTTACCCAGTGCCAAAGTGGCCCGGTTCATATTCTCCACAGACAAATGCTCACCACACAAACTCAAATATTGCTTGGTTCTACCCATGATCTTGATTTCACAGGCATCCACATCGGTGAATTGCACCACATCGCCAATCAAATATCGCCATGCACCCGCGCAAGTTGTGATCAAAATCGCATAGTCAACACCCTCCTCTACCTCATCGATATCCAACGCTACCGCACCCGGCTTCACATCGCCCGTTTCCGTAAAGTTATCCAAGTTGAACGGCACGAACTCAAAATACATCTTGTTTCGGAAAACCAACCCCATGCCCGAACTGTGCAACTTGTTCTGGTTGGCGATAAATCCTTCGCTGGCCAAATACGTCTCGAAATAATATACCGGCCTGCCCAACATCGCATCAATCTGATCCTTGTAAGGAGTCAGCGATACCGCACCCCAAGTGTAAACACTAAAATGGGGCCAAATCTCATGGATATTGTTCAACTTATATCGCTCCAAAATGCGTTCAAACAACATCTTCACCCATGCCGGTCCCCCAGCAATCATCGCAATGTCCCAATTGGGTGCCTCATTCACCATGATCTCCAATTTCTGATGCCAATCGCGCTCTTTTTTGATCTCATCGGTTGGCCTCGAAAATCGATCGATCCAAAACGGCAAATTCAAGGTGGTGATACCGCTCAAATCCCCTGAATATTTCTGTCCATCAAAATTCAAATCCGTGCTTCCACCCATCATCAAATAGTGCTTGGTGAAAAAGTCTTTGGGAACATCCGTTTTGGCAATGGCAAACAATTGACGTCGGCTTGCACGGGCAATCGATTTCAACTGATCCTGGGTTACGGGAATGTACTTACTCGCCCCTTGGGTGGTTCCCGAACTCAAGGCAAAATATTTGGCGCTTCCAGGCCAAGTCACATTGTCCTCCCCCTTGTACTCCCGCTGCCACCATGCATGCATGGCTTCGTAATCGGTAATGGGTACCTGCTTTTTAAACTGAGCGATGGTGTCCTCGGCGATGAGCAACGATTCAAATTGGTGAAGTTTGCCGTATTCTGTGTTCCTGGCGTGAAACAACATTTTCTTCAAGGTGCGATCCTGCCATTTTTTTGCCCTCGCCCTTTTCAAAATCAACACGTCTGTCACGTTCTTCGCACGCTCAAACAATGGTCCTAAAAAACTCTTGGGTGTTGCCATAGGGATTTTTTCCTGACCGATAGATACAAAAATTAAGCCACGCTTACGGCAACAGCAAATAATTACAGACCTTTGCAATCAGAATGGCAGACGGATTGATGCACGAAATCAGGGATAAATGGCTGCAAGTGGTGGCCTTTGTGGAAGAGAATTTTGAGAAAAAACCCGATCTCAACGCCATCCTATTTCTTATCGGAGTGCGTGAATTGGGTGAACTGCGCGACAAACCCTTTTCCAAAGAAGAGAAAGTACACCTAATGCACATCGCCACCTGTAAGATTTTGAGTTACAGCGGGTATTACAAACACATCGGTTTCGACAAAAATGGTTGGCCCGCATGGGAAAATGTGACGCCATTGCCCAACCTCGGCTACCTTGAACAAGAGAGTTTGATGCGACAGCACATTGTGGAATATTTCGAAACCGAAGAAATCATCTCATTCCAATAATCAAACCCAAAGCGTAATATTGAAACCATGTTGAAAAAGACTTTGAAGTTCCTCCCCGTAGCGATGATCATGGCAGGAGCACTTGTGCCCTACACCGCTTGCAATAGCGAGAACAAAAACACCCAATCCGATTCAACCACAGCCGTCGCCCCTGCGGTGAGTGGCGAAGACTACAGCGACTCCACAGCGCCCGAGAATTGGGTGCGGATTTCTGTTAAAACCACTGTGGGCGACATGGTACTTGCCCTCAATCCTGAGCAAAAACAACATACAGAGAACTTCATCAAATTGGTCAACCAAGGGTTCTACAACGGCGTGCTGTTCCACCGAGTTATTAAGGATTTTATGATTCAAAGTGGCGATCCAAAGTCCAAAGGGGCTGCCCCCAATGTCCAATTGGGCGATGGTGGACCCGGCTACACCGTGCCCAATGAAATCAAAAGCAACTTGCGACATTTCCGGGGCGCGCTTTCAGCGGCCCGTCAGAGTGATGAACTCAACCCCATGAAAAACAGTTCTGGTTCCCAATTTTTCATCGTTACGGGTACCAAAGTAGAAGAAGCCCAATACAAAATGGCCTTGGAGACCATCGCTTTTGAACTGTTTCGCAAAGACCCCGCCAATGCCGAAACTGTGCGCAAAGGTCAAATCATGAGCCAGAGCGGCAACATGGCCGGCTTGCGCGCCATCGAATTGGAAGTCAAAGAAAAAATGAATCCCATCATCGACAAATTGTATGCAGAAATCCCCGACATCGACAAAAAACGTTATGCTACTTGGGGTGGTGCACCCAACTTGGATAACAATTACACGGTTTTTGGCAAATTGATCTCTGGCTACAACGTGCTTTCAGCCATTGAAAATCAACCCACCAATATGCAAGATCGTCCCACCCGCGACATCAGCATCATTGAGGCCAAGGTGTTGAAATAATTTGGTAATTCCGTGGATTAATCGTATATTTGCAACACTTTTCCAATAAACCTTAGGAAGGGGACAAGCCAAAAGCAGTCCCCTTTTTTGTTGACTATGGCAAACGTAATACAGAAACTAACCGCACTTGTTGAACAGGAAGCTTCGGCTTTTGGACTGTTCTTGGTAGCCCAAACCACGGGACCTGCCAAGCTGTTTCAGTTTTATGTAGACAGCGAAGAACCGTTGTCGATGAAAACCCTATCAGACTTCACTCGCCACATCTCACAGAAGATCGATGAAGAAGATTCTGGTTTGAGCGAGGATGCATTTACGTTTGAAATTTCCTCCCCTGGTGCTGAAAGGCCTTTGGTAAACCGCAAGCAATTTACCAAGCATGTGGGTAGGTCTTTTGATTTTGTACTCAACGATAAAACCCTGAGTGGAAAATTGCTCGAAATCAAGGAAGACGACACATTCGTGGTTGTTGAAACGGTCAAAGAAAAAGGAAAAAAATCGGTAGAGGTCACACACGAAGTGCCCTTCGCGAACATTCAATCTGCAACAATAATTATAAGCTTCAAATAATATGAAAGTCAAGGCAAAAGATCTCGGCATCAACCTTGTGGAGAGTTTCTCCGAATTTAAGGAGTTCAAAAACATCGACCGCGCCACCATGATGCGCGTACTGGAAGACGTATTCCGCAACATTCTGAAAAAGAAGTACGGAAACGATGCCAACTTCGACATCATCATCAACACCGAAACCGGTGACATCGAAATGTACCACCTCCGCCTCATCGTTGAGGAAGGAGAAGTGGAAGACCCCAACCTGCAAATCGCCCTGTCTGAGGCCCAAACGTTGGAGCCCGACTACGCCGTGGGTGAAGATTGCATCCAACAGGTGTTCCTTGACGATTTCGGTCGCCGCAGCATCTTGAACGCGCGCCAAGCCTTGATGAGTCGCATCATCGAATTGGAAAAAGACGAGCTGTTCAAAAAGTACAAAGACAAGCGTGGTGAAATAATCACCGGCGAAGTATACAACGTGTGGAAACGCGAAATCATGGTTCTGGACGATGAGGGCAACGAGTTGTCGCTCCCCAAAGAACACATGATTCCCCGCGATATGTACAAAAAAGGCGATACCTTGCGCGCCGTCATCCACGAAGTGGAAATGGACAAAGGATCTCCAAAAATTGTGCTTTCTCGTACATCACCAGAATTCTTGGAGCGTTTGTTTGAATTGGAAGTTCCCGAAATTTTGGATGGTTTGATCACCATCAAAAAAGTGGTTCGCGAACCCGGCGAGCGCGCCAAAGTGGCTGTTGAAAGCTATGATGATCGCATCGACCCAGTAGGCGCTTGCGTAGGGGTGAAAGGTGCCCGTATCCATGGAATCGTTCGTGAATTGCGCAACGAAAACATCGACGTCATCAACTACACCACCAACACCAACTTGTACATCCAACGTTCCTTGCAGCCCGCAACCATCTCGCGCATCGAATTGAACGATGAAAAGAGAACCGCAGACGTATTCTTGGATGCCGACCAAGTTTCCTTGGCCATTGGCAAAGGCGGTCACAACATCAAATTGGCCGGAAAACTGACAGGCTACCAAATTGAAGTATACAGAATGGCGGCAACTACCAACGATGAGGACGATGTGGATTTGGACGAATTCTTGGACGAAATCGATTCTTGGATCATCGACGAATTCAAGAAGATTGGTTTGGATTCAGCAAAATCTGTCATTAATACCCCCGTGGAGGACTTGATGCGCAGAACCGAATTGGAAGAAGAAACCATCATTGAGGTACAGAAGATTCTAAGAACAGAATTCGAAGACTAATCAATTGCCCAAAGCCCCGCAGACCCCAAGGATGCGGGGCTTTGATTCAAACAGCCAATATTCACTGCGTGGAATTGTGGCAAACCTTGGGATTTATTGACAATAGAACTAATTTTGAAAGAAAATATGGCGGAATACCGTTTAGCAAAAGTAGCCACCGAGTTGAATCGAAGCTTCCAAGTACTTGCCGATGTGCTCAATCAGCGAGGCTTCGATGTAATGCCCAAACCCACAACGAAAATCACCGAAGACATGTATCAAGCATTGCTTCGCGAATTTTCTGCGGATAAGGCCGCCAAAGACGAGGCAAAGCTGTTGAAAACCAACCGCGATAACAAGCCCACTCCTCCACCAGCACCTGCGCCGGCTGCAAAACCTGTAACCCCTGCGACAAAACCCGCAGAGCCAGAAGCCAAAGCCGCAGAACCAGAAATGGAAAAGGTGGTGACCCGCTCAGAAGAAGTTCAAGGACCCAAAATCTTGGGTAAAATTGATATCGGAGGCAAAAAACCCAAAGCTGAAGCCCCAAAAGCTGAAGCAACTCCTGCCAAGGAAACCAAAGCAGAGCCTGCTGAAACTCCCGTGGTGGAAACCAAGGTTGAAGCCGCTGTACCCGTGGTTGAAGTAGAAACCCCTGCAGTTGAAGCTGCTCCAGCGCCCACCACATCAGCCCCCGAAGCTGAGAGTGAAGATGAGGATATCGAAAAAATCGATACCAAATTC
>JALQWO010000056.1 GCA_023258655.1 Bacteroidia bacterium | reverse complement strand
AAGAAGAATATAGCTACAATGTATCCCAGCAGATCTATGTAAGCACCCAAATGTGGACCTTGGTAAAAGCCATCAAAGAACAACACATCCAATTGTTCCAAACCATCACAGCCAGCCTGCCCGCAGAAGCCACCGCCGCAGACCTGAGCCAAAAACTCATCGAATTTCTCCAATCCATGGAAATTCAACCCCAAGATCGCGGATTGGAATTCATGAAAAATGAAATTGCATTAACGCTCGGACAGTAAACCCAACAGCCCAAACCGTTACCCAAACCGTTACCAAACCCCTCAGATGTCAATCGATAAGAAAAACAACAGCGGACTGCCCATCGATATCGTATACGGTCCTTCCGGAACCACACACAACCCCGAACAACCCGGCCAATTTCCCTATACACGTGGAGTAAAAGCCGATATGTACCGGGGGCGCTTGTGGACGATGCGACAATATGCGGGATTCTCTACCGCTGAAGCCTCCAATGAGCGATACCATTATCTATTAAACCAAGGCACAACCGGACTCTCTGTGGCCTTCGACCTACCCACACAAATTGGCTATGATTCAGACCACGCCATGAGCGAAGGGGAAGTCGGAAAAGTGGGGGTTGCGATTGACTCTCTGGCCGACATGGAAATTCTGTTCAAGGGCATCCAACTGCAGGATGTCACCACCAGCATGACCATCAATGCCACTGCCTCTACCTTGCTTGCGATGTATGTGGCTTTGGCCAAAAAACAAGGGGCCGACTTGAGCAAAATTGGGGGAACCATCCAAAACGATATATTAAAGGAGTACGCGGCGCGGGGCACCTATATCTATCCCGTACGTCCGAGCATGCGCCTCATCACCGATATCTTTGAGTGGTGCAGCAACGAATTGCCCCGTTGGAACACCATCTCCATCAGTGGGTACCACATACGCGAGGCAGGATCCACCGCCGTGCAAGAATTGGCATTCACGTTAGCCAACGGAAAAGCCTACGTAGAAGCCGCCAAGAAAAAAGGATTGGATGTGAACGTGTTCGGCAAACGCCTGAGCTTTTTCTTCAATGCCCACAACGATTTCTTTGAAGAAGCCGCCAAATTTCGGGCCGCCAGAAGAATCTGGGCGAAAATCATGAAAGACATGGGCGCCACAAACCCCGATGCCATGATGTTGCGCTTTCATACCCAGACCGGAGGCTCTACCCTCACTGCCCAACAACCCGAAAACAACATCGCACGGGTTACCATCCAAGCCCTGAGTGCCGTTTTGGGCGGAACACAAAGTCTACATACCAATGGTTACGACGAGGCATTGAACTTGCCCACGGAAAAAGCGGCACGCATAGCCCTGAGAACCCAGCAAATCATTGCCCACGAAAGTGGCGCAACAAACACCGTTGACCCACTCGCTGGTTCATATTACGTAGAACACCTCACAGATACCCTCGAGGCCGAAGCCATGAAGTTGATCCAACATATCGATGAGATGGGCGGATCCGTATCGGCAGTGGAGTCCGGTTGGATGCAAGAACAAATTGCCCGAAGCAGTTACGAAGCCCAGAAAGCCATCGAAAATGGAGAGCAAATCGTGGTGGGTGTGAACGCCTTCACTTCCAATGAAACGGAGACAATGCCTTCATTCAAAATCAACGACAGTATTCGTCAACAACAAAGTGAGAAAATTGCCCAAATTCGAAGCCAAAGAAATGCTGAAAAATTTGAGTCCAGCGCCAAAAATCTCGCTGAAGCAGCCGCCGGAACTGCCAATTTGATGCCCTTCATTTTAGACTGTGTTGAGTCTTACGCCACTTTGGGCGAAATCGCTGATATTCTGAGAAATAAGTTCGGAGAGTACCAAGGGTAAATTGTTGTTTCAACAAGCAAAAATGGGTGCGGAAATGGAGGATTTCCATACCAACTTGTTCCATAGTAAAAAAAATTAAAAAACAAGCAAAAAAAATTAGCACTTTGTGAATTTTGTCATTTTCTTAGCACTTCGGTTGGAGAGAAACGCAGCCCCTCATAACCAACCACTTACAAGTACATACCAACAAAGGATTAACAAATTAGAGCAGAAACACCGATGACAGACAAAAAGGCACACGAAATTTCTTGGCAAGAATGCCTTACCATTATCCGTGACAACGTCACACCCCAGAGTTTTAAAACTTGGTTCGAGCCCATCAAAGCGGTCAAATTGGCCAACAAAGTGCTCACCATCCAAGTTCCAAGTCAGTTCTTCTACGAATGGTTGGAAGAGCACTACGTACAATTGCTGCACAAAACCTTAAAGAAAGTAATCGGTCCAACCGCCAAGTTGGAATACAACATCATCGTGGAAACCTCTGCTCCTGGCCACGATACCACCCCTTATACCATCAACCTGCCTACAGGCAGCAATTCAACCAAATCGGTACAGAATGAGTTGGGTATGCCCATCAATATGGATACCCCCATCAAAAACCCATTCATCATCCCCGGTTTGAAGAGAATGAATATCGACAGCCAATTGAATCCACGCTATACCTTCGACAATTTCGTGGAGGGTGATTGCAACAAATTGGCGCGTAACGCAGGATTGGCCATCGCGCAGAAGCCCGGTGGTACCGCCTTCAACCCCCTTATGGTGTTTGGTGGCTGCGGATTGGGCAAAACCCACCTCGCTCACGCCATCGGCAACTTGATCAAACAAACCCACAAGCAAAAAGTGGTCGTGTTTGTGAGTGCGGAAAAATTCATCAACCAATTCATCGATTCTGCCAAACAAGGCAACAACAACCAATTCATCAACTTTTACCAATACCTCGATGTATTGATCGTGGATGATGTTCAGTTCTTCGCCAAAAAAGAACGGACCCAAGAAATATTCTTCCAAATCTTCAACCACCTGCACCAAAACGGCAAGCAAATCATCCTTACCTGTGACCGTGCTCCCAAGGATTTGAAGAACATGGATGAGCGTTTGCTGTCTCGCTTCAAATGGGGCTTGAGTGCAGACCTCAATACCCCTGATTTCGATACGCGCGTATCCATCCTCGAAAACAAAATGTATCAGGATGGCATTACCCTCAACCGCGACGTGGTTGAATACCTGGCCCACAACATCGACACCAATGTGCGCGAACTCGAAGGCGCCCTGATCTCTCTGTTGGCACAAGCCAGTTTGACACGCAAACAGCTCGACCTCAACTTGGCCAAGCAAATCGTGAAGAATTTCGTGAAGAATTCTACCCGAGAAATCAGCATCGAGTACATTCAGAAGTTGGTTTGTGACTTCTACAACATTCCAGTTGAAGCGGTTAAATCCAAAACCCGTAAACGCGAAATTGTACAAGCCCGTCAGATTGCCATGTATTTCACCAAAGACCTCACAAAAGCCTCTTTGAAAAACATTGGTATCTTCTTCGGTGGACGCGACCACTCTACCGTGATTCACGCCTGTCAGACCGTTAATGACTTGATCGAAACCGATAAAAAATTCCGCCACGACGTGGAAGAAATCGAAAAGCGTATCAAAATCAATACTTTCTAACGCAGGAAACCAACTGATCAAATAGAGAACGAGCGCCAAACAAATTTTAGGCCCCAACGTTTTTATGTCTGCTGAACAACATTTGTAACCATGTTCAAATTCTATCAGTCTTTCCGCTACGCCCTCAATGGCCTTTGGCTGTTGCTGAGCACCGAAAGAAATTTCAGAATCATGGGCATTGTTTGTGTCATTGTAAACATCGCAGGGTTTTCACTCGATGCCTTCGGCGAACACCTCAATCGCTTTGAATGGGCGATACTTTGGTGTGCCATGGGATTGGTTTTTGTTTCAGAAGGACTGAATACAGCTTTAGAAACCACCATTGACCGATTGCATCCCGAAAAACATCAAATGATTGGTCGAGCCAAAGACATGGCCGCCGGAGCCACACTTTCTGCCAGCATCGTTGCCATCATTGTAGGGTTGTACATATTCGCACCCCACGTGATGTCTATTCTTCAGAATTGATTGTCTGAAACTACATCCCGCAACCTCCGTTGCGATGAATTCACTTTTATTTAGATCGAACGAACCAATCAAACGGTCCAATCCGAACACCAATTAAAGCCCCAATTCTTTCAATTGCTTTGCGTCAATAGCACTCGGAGCATCAATCATCACATCCCTACCACTGTTATTCTTAGGGAATGCGATGTAATCGCGGATGCTCTCTGAACCGCCAAACAAACTGCACAAACGGTCAAATCCGAACGCCAATCCTCCGTGTGGCGGAGCACCATACTCAAATGCATTCATCAAAAATCCAAACTGGGCTTGGGCTTCTTCCTTGCTGAAACCCAACAAGTCAAACATACGCGATTGCAATCCACGGTCGAAAATCCGAATGGATCCACCCCCAATTTCCACGCCGTTGATCACCAAATCATAGGCATCCGCTCGCACTTTGCCTGGATCGGTGTGCATCAATTCAATATCCTGAGGCAAGGGACTCGTGAAAGGATGGTGCATGGCATGCCAACGACCGCTTTCTTCATCATGCTCCAATAAGGGGAAATCAAGTACCCACAACGGCTTATAATTAAAGGGATCACGCAAACCCAATTCTGAACCCATTAACAAACGCAATTCATTTAATTGCTTGCGCGTTTTGTGCAATTCACCCGCCAACAATAATATGAGGTCGCCCGGCTCAGCGCCGAAAGCTTGCTTCCACGCCAACAAAGCATCGGCATCATAGAATTTATCTACCGAACTCTTCGCACTGCCGTCGGCCTCTATCCTACACCATACCAATCCTTTGGCTCCAATTTGAGGACGTTTCACAAACTCCGTTAACCCATCCAATTGCTTGCGCGTGTAATGACCCGCACCCTTGGCACAGATACCAATGACAGAATCCACAGAATCAAACACCACAAAATCTTTCCCACCCACCAAATCAACCGTTGTCTCTGGTGATTTCAGTTCCACAAAGCGCATATCAAAGCGAATATCCGGTTTATCACAACCATACCAACGCATGGCATCCGCATAATTCATGCGCGGAAAATCTCCGAAAACCAGTCCCTTTTCCTTTTCAAACAAATGTTTCGCCAACCCTTCAAACGTTTGTAAAATGTCTTCCCGCTCCACAAAACTCATCTCACAGTCTATTTGGGTAAATTCCGGCTGTCGATCTGCACGCAAATCCTCATCCCGGAAACACTTCACAATCTGAAAGTACTTGTCAAATCCACTGACCATTAGCAGTTGCTTGAAGGTTTGTGGACTTTGGGGTAAAGCATACCACTGTCCTGGATTCAATCTTGAAGGAACCACAAAATCGCGGGCCCCCTCCGGTGTACTCTTAATCAAGACCGGTGTTTCCACCTCCAAGAAAGACGCTTCGCTCAAATAATTTCTAATTTGTTGAGCCAACCGATGTCGCAATTCCAAATTCGCACGAACCGGATCCCTGCGCAAATCCAAATAACGATACTGCATGCGAATATCATCCCCTCCATCAGTCTCATTCTCTATGGTAAACGGCGGCGTTTTGGCTTGATTCAATACCACCAAATCCGAAACCACAATTTCGATTTCACCGGTGGGCATTTGCGGGTTTTTCGACTCACGCTCGGCCACAGTGCCGGTTACCTTCACCACAAATTCACGACCCAATTCACCCGCTTTGGCTAGCATGTCGGCGCTGTACGCTTCGTTGAACGACAATTGGGTTATCCCATATCGATCTCGCAAATCCACAAACGCCATGGAACCCAACAAACGCACTCGGGCAACCCAACCCGAAAGCGTTACAGTACTGCCAACGTGCGACAAGCGCAATTCACCACAGGTATGCGAACGAAACATGGGGCAAAAATACGATGTGAAATACGAAAAGCCTTGGCGAAAAATGCCAAAAGAATTAATCTTTTTGCGATTCTGGCCAACCTTGGGCCTTGATCTCAAATTGGTTACCCGATTTGGTCAGCAACATATTCTTGGATGTCACGTCTGTCACGTATCCAATCACCGTAAAATCAGGCATGGTTTTGATTTTTTCATAGTCGGACTGTGCCACCGTAAACAACAACTCATAATCCTCGCCTCCATTCAGCGCGACCACGCTAGGATTCAAATCAAACGACAGCGCCGTATCCAGAGTTTGGGGATCGATGGGCAACTTTTCTTCGTAAACATGGAACCCAAATCCATTGGCTTTGGCCATGTGATATAATTCAGAGGCAACGCCATCGCTCACATCCATCATACTGCTGGGTTTTACATCCAACATTTTCAATAGTTCGATGACGTCTTTGCGGGCCTCCGCCTTCAGCTGTCGGCCCACGATATAATCGTACTGCTCCAAATCCGGCTGCATGTTCGGCACTTCCATAAATACACGTTTCTCGCGCTCCAAAATCTGCAAGCCCATATAAGCACCCCCCAAATCTCCACTCACCACCAACAAATCTCCCGGCTTTGCACCGCCGCGATAAACCACCTTATCCTTGGCCACCCTGCCCGTTGCCGTTACCGAGAGCACCAAACCACTGCGCGAACTCGTGGTATCACCCCCCACCAAGTCTACTCCCAACTGCTCGCAGGCAATTTGCATTCCCGCATACAATTCCTCCACCGCCTCCAAAGAAAAGCGATTGCTCAATCCCAGCCCCACCAACACCTGCTCGGCCATACCGTTCATTGCGTATATATCACTCACGGCCACTGTAATGGCTTTGTATCCCAAATGTTTTAGCGGATGAAAACTCAAATCAAAATGCACCCCCTCCAACAACAAATCCGTGGAAATCAGTGAATAACAATCCCCCTGATCGATGACAGCACAGTCGTCACCAATTCCTTTTACCGTCTTCGAATGCTTGGTTTCGAAATGTTGGGAAAGGTGTTGAATCAAGCCAAACTCGCCCAATGCAGCGATTTCTGTGCGATCAGTATTGTCAAACATACCACAAAGATAGGCAACCCGGCCTAGCGCATCGCTTACAATGCGATACAAACATTCTTGGGCTCGGTGAAAAAGCGCATCGCTTCCCAACCACCTTCTCTGCCTACACCACTGCTCTTCACCCCGCCAAACGGTGTACGCAAATCGCGCAACAGCCAACAGTTCACCCACACGATACCCATCTGCAACTGAGCCGCCACCCGATGAGCCCGCGTCAAATGTTCTGTCCAAACGGTAGCCGCAAGGCCATATTCCGTAGCATTGGCCATCGCCAACACCTCCGCTTCTGTATCAAAAGGCATGATACTGATGACCGGACCAAAAATCTCCTCCGTATTGCATCGCGCTGTAGCACTCAACCCCTCCAAAATCGTGGGAGCAATATAGTAACCGCCCTCCAGCCCCTGTGGATGCAAGGCATGCCCGCCGCACAAAACGGTAGCGCCCTCTTCTTTCGCCAAAGCGATGTAGCCCAACACCTTCTCATAATGGGGTTTCGATACGATGGCGCCCACGCGGGTTTGCGGATCCAATGGATCGCCCACCTGCATCTCAGCCACAGCCTGTACCAGCGCATTTTTTACCCGCTCATAAACCGGACGTTCCACAAACACCCGACTGCCACACAAACAAATTTCCCCCTGGTTCATGAACGAGCTATTCACCGTGGTTTTGATGGCCTTTTCCAAATCCGCATCGGCGAAAATGATGTTCGGATTTTTACCTCCCAACTCCAGACTCACCTTTTTAAACATCGGACCCGCCACGCTGGAGATATGCTTGCCAGTAGCAGTTCCACCCGTGAAAGAAATGGCCTTGATGTTGGGATGCTCTACGATAGCCTGTCCAACCGAAGCCCCCAACCCATGCACAATGTTCAACACCCCGTTGGGCAAGCCTGCCGCCGTACAAATCTCCCCCAGCATGGCCGCCGTTACCGGCGTAAACTCACTGGGTTTGGCCACAACGCAGTTCCCCGCAGCCAACGCAGGGGCAATCTTCCAAGTAAACAAATACAAAGGCAAATTCCAAGGGCTGATACATCCCACCACGCCAACGGGCGACCTCAATGTGTAATTGATGGCTTTGTTTTCCATGGCATGGCTCTCACTGGCAAACTGCATCGCCGCCGTGGCAAAAAATCGGAAGTTCTGGGCCGCGCGAATCATTTCATTTTTGGCCAACCAAAGCGGTTTCCCTTGGTCGGTACTTTCCGCCAACGCCAATGTATCCCTCAGATTATCAATCCCTTCCGCAATGGCATTCAATAGCTTAAACCGCTCTTCTGCCGGTGTATTGCTCCAAGCAGGAAACGCCGCTGCCGCCGCCTCATACGCCTTCGACACATCCGTCGAATCGGAGTTGGGAATGCTGCCGTATACCTGTCCGTTAGACGGGTTATAATTGTCTAATACTGCGCCCGTGCTCGATGCACACATTTCGCCGTTGATGTAGTTGAGAATATTCATGCCCCCTTTTTTCGGTTTCTGTTCGATTTATCGGTTGCCAATTTCGGCAAAAATTTCATACGCTTTGGGTGATGACCAAATGGCGTTTTCATTCACACTGATACCATACCCTTGTCGGGGTTGAAACGAAACGCGCACGTCTCTGTCCATGTACCAACTGCGCTGCTTGATGGTCCATTGCATCAATTGAATCTGGTTTTTACGATAATTCACCATCAACTCCTGCAATTCTGCCGCTGTGTCTTGTGCATTGTAACGCACAATCTTGAGCGATCCAGCCGAATCTATGGTCTCGTCGTATTTTGATTTTTTGGCCGCTTCCAACAACGACCAAGTCGTAACCCACTCCAATTCGTTGGCCCAATCCAAAGAGTCAACCGTTTCCGTAGAAACCTCATCGCCTTTGCTAACCGTTTTCCGCAGACCGGGTTGCGTTTTTTGCAACCAACCAATTTCTTTTTGCGCAAACAACACAAAACTATCCGATTCTCCTGCCTTTTTCGCTGCGGATTTCTCCGTGCAGGCAGCAAATCCCGCCATAAACACACAGGCAACACCCAACCCCAATTTCATCTTCATAATATCAACGATTTACCCGTCATCTCCAACGGCTGCACCAAACCCATCATCTGTAAAATCGTGGGTGCTACATCCGCCAAAATACCATTGCGCAAATCTTGTTCACGCTCTTGCGTTACCCACCATACCGGCACAGGATTGGTTGTGTGCGCTGTATTGGGACTGCCGTCTTCATTCACCGCATAATCCGCATT
>JALQWO010000055.1 GCA_023258655.1 Bacteroidia bacterium | reverse complement strand
ACTTTGACTTACGGAAAGAACAACATGGGTAGCCATGCCTCTGTATTAAGTCCAAAGGATCGCTGGAAAGTAATCAAATATGTTAAATTTTTGAGCAATCAGTCTGTTGCAGCACCTGCTACTACTGACTCAACTGCCACCACTAAATAAGTAAATTACAATGGGACACGGACATCATATTGAAGTTAAACAGGAGCAGTTTGTATTCTCTCCGAAGGCAAAACGTTTCTCCATGATCTTGATGGTCTTGGGGTTGATTTTTGCAGGTCTTGGCATTGCGAATTTGGGTGGTCACGAAGAAACTCATGGAGCAAAAACAGAAGCTACGGCCCACGAAGGAGCGCACCACGGTGAAGGACATGCAGCGGCTACCGCTCACGAAGAACATGCCAATGTGGAGACCGAAGCTTTCGGTCCTCGTATGGAATTCCATCCATTGGATAAACCCGCCAATACCCGTATTTGGGCAAACTTGATGATTGTAGGATACTTCTTCCTCATGATCTCATTGGTTGCCTTGATGTGGTATGCCATTCAATACATCGCCAATGCAGGTTGGTCAGTGGGTATTAAGCGTATCCCTGAGGCCATCATGACGTTTATTCCAGTACCCTTTGTGGTGTTGATCATTGCCTTGTTGATGGGTAAAAACGACATTTACCATTGGGCACATTACGAGCATTTGGGTCTAAAGCCCGGTGAGCCTGGTTATGACGCCGTGTTGGTAGGGAAGTCAGGATTCTTGAATTCTACCATGTTGTTTGTATTCCCCAGCGTGTTGGTGGTGATTTGGTACTTGTTGATGCGCAAATTGCGTTCTTTGTCGGCCGCGGAAGACAATGCAACCAAAGGCGACGTATCATTCTTTAGAACATCTGTAAAATTCAGTGCAGCTTTCGCAGTAATCTTTGGTTTCACCATTTCGGTGATTGCTTGGTTGTTGATCATGTCGGTGGATGCTCACTGGTATTCTACCATCTTCGGCTTCTATAACTTCGTTACCCACTGGGTAACCATGATTACAATCATGGCTTTCTTTGTAGCCTACATCAAAAAAGAAGGTTATTTGGGTTTTGTGACCAACGAACACATGCACGATTTGGGTAAATTTATGTTTGCCTTCACCGTATTCTGGGCGTACTTGTGGTTGTCTCAGTACTTGTTGATCTGGTACGCGCACATTCCTGAAGAAATGGCTTACTATCAGATTCGTTTTGAAAACTATAAATTCAACTTCCTGTTGAACTTTGCCATGTGTTTCTGCATTCCGTTCTTGGGATTGTTGATGCGTTCGGCCAAGAGAAATCGTTACGTATTGGCGATTGTAGGTTCTATCATGATCTTGGGACACTACCACGATGTTTGGTTGATGGTTTTCCCTGGTGTGTTTGGATCAGGGATGCAGTTTGGATTCTTGGAATTGGGTACTTTCTTGTTGTTCGCGGGTATATTCACTTATTGGGTATTCACTGCATTGACAAAAAGAGGCTTGGTGGCCGTCAACCACCCCTATTTGGACGAGTCGGCCCACCACGATGTAGGAGTTTAATAAAACAAAAACACATACGAAAGGCCACTCTCACGGGTGGCCTTTTTATTTTGATTCAACCGTAAACACAAAACGAAAATCGTAATTTTGCAACAATGGAAATTTCCGCCAAATACAATCCTTCAGATATAGAAAATAAATGGTACCAACATTGGTTGAGTCAGAAGTACTTCCGTTCCATTCCTGACGAGCGACCAGCCTATACCATCGTTATCCCGCCGCCCAACGTGACAGGGGTGCTGCACATGGGGCATATGTTGAACAATACCATCCAAGACGTATTGATAAGAAAAGCCAGGAAGCAAGGATTCAATGCTTGTTGGGTACCGGGTACCGACCATGCCAGTATCGCAACAGAAGCCAAGGTGGTGAAATTGTTGGCTGAGCAAGGAATTCCGAAATCCAGCTTAACAAGAGAGGAATTTTTGAAGCATGCCTTTGAATGGAAGGAAAAATACGGCGGCATCATTCTACAACAGTTGCAGAAGTTAGGCGCCAGCTGTGATTGGGATCGTACCCGCTTTACCATGGAACCCAGCTTGTATGAGGCCGTGGTGGATGTTTTTGTAGATTTATACAAAAAAGGACTCATTTACCGAGGTACAAAAATGGTGAATTGGGATCCGGCTGGACAAACAACGTTGAGCGATGAGGAAGTGATTTTCAAAGAAACACCGGATCAATTGTTTTACGTGGTGTACAGAGGCGTTGACTTCGATGGAGAATTGATGGTGGCCACGGCCCGACCTGAAACCATCGCAGGTGATGTTGCAGTGTGTGTGAATCCCAACGATGAACGTTATCAGTCATTGATTGGTAAAAAAGTACGGGTTCCACTCATTAACCGAGAAGTTGTCATTATTGCCGATGAATACATCGATATAGAATTTGGTACAGGTGTATTGAAAGTAACGCCGGCCCATGATATCAATGATTACAACATCGGATTGAAATACAATTTGCCCGTGATTGATACCCTCAATGCGGATGGAACCATTTCTGCCGCAGGAGAGTTATTCGTGGGAGAGGATCGATTCATCGCCAGAAAACAATGGGTGAAAGCGTTGAAAGAAGCGGGACTGCTGTCGAAACAAGAAAACTATATCCACAACGTGGGGTATAGTGAAAGAACCGACGCTGTAGTTGAGCCAAGAATTAGTACGCAGTGGTTCATGAATATGCAGGATTTTATGAAAAAGAATCCTGAGGTGCTTTCATCTGTCATGAACGATGAAATAAAGTTCTACCCAGCAAAATTAAAGAATACCTACCGTCATTGGATGGAGAATGTCAAGGATTGGAATATTTCTCGACAATTGTGGTGGGGTCATCGGATCCCTGCCTGGTATGCGCAATCAGGGGATTGGGTCGTGGCTAAAACGGCAGAAGAGGCGGTGCTTGAATTTGATAAAAAAGGCGTACAAGTAGCGGCCTCCGAGTTGACACAAGATCCTGATGTACTGGATACTTGGTTTAGTTCATGGTTGTGGCCGATTTCTGTGTTCGATGGAATAGGGGAAAAGGCAAACAAAGCCGAGTTAGACTATTACTATCCCACCAATGATTTGGTTACAGGTCCGGATATTCTGTTTTTCTGGGTCGCTCGTATGATCATGGCGGGCTATGAGTTTGAAGGGAAAATGCCATTTAAAAATGTGTATTTCACCGGCTTGATTCGCGACAAACAACGTCGCAAGATGAGTAAAAGTTTGGGGAATAGCCCCGATGCGTTGGAATTGATAGAGAAGTACGGTGCAGATTCCGTGAGAATGGGACTGTTATTGTGTTCGCCTGCGGGCAATGACATTCTGTTCGACGAGACACAAATTGAGCAGGGAAGGAATTTCTGTAACAAGATTTGGAACGCGTTCCGCTTGATACAGGGATGGGAGACTCATACTTCAAGACCCACGGCGGCGGCAATGCAAGCGAAATTGTTCATGGAATCCAGATTGAATGACACCCTTCTTGAAATTGAGCACATGTTTGCTGAATTCCGCTTGTCGGATGCATTGATGGCAATCTACAAGTTGATTTGGGATGATTTCTGTGCAGTGTATCTGGAGGCTATCAAACCACCGTACGGTGAAGGGATTTCTGAACAAACACGTACCGAGGCCCAAGAGATTTTGCAGTCCTTAATGTCGTTGCTACATCCGTATATGCCTTTCATTTCTGAGGAAATTGTTCAGTTGTTATCGGTGGGTAAAGCAGAAACTTTGGTATTGTCACCCTATCCCGTAGCCCAAGAAAATGCGGGACTTTCATCATCTTCTGTTGAGTCTTTGCAATTGGTAACAGAGATCAGAAATACCCGAAACACCAGAGGACTGTCGCCCAAGGAAGCACTGAACATTTGGGTGCCAGCATCGGCTTCGACGATTGTTTCAATGGGTGATTTCGTAGCGAAGTTAGCCAACGTTCGCGTTCATACTGATTCAGCAACAAAACCACAGAATGGCATGCCCATTCTAGTAGGAGTACACGAAATATGGGTTGAGCTTTCCATTGAGATTGACGTTGCCAAGGAGCGCGAAGAATTGGTGAAAGAGCGTTCGTATTACGAGGGATTCATTGCCTCCGTAAAGAAAAAGCTCGAAAACGAACGATTTGTACAGAATGCCAAGCCAGAAGTTGTGGAAGTAGAGCGTAAGAAGCTCTCCGATGCATCGGAAAAATTGTCTATCATAGAAAAGCGATTAACCCAATTGGGTTAATCGCTTTTCGGATTCGTGGACCCGTTTGGGGTGCTACTTTTTGGTTTTTAGGTGTTCTATGTGATAGGCGCCTACCTCATTGCCAAGTTTTTTACCGTTTTCAATGGCGTCGATAAAATGAATCCCGCCATACAGACGCGAAATGCATGCTTGGTTGCTCGCCTCGCGGAAGTTTTTAAATTTCCGCACCCCCAAACCAAATTTCAACTCAGCACTATCGATGAATTCGTATTCACCAAAAGTGGCTGTCAACACGCTGGCAGCAGCACTGGAAACCACACTGTGTCCAGATGGATATTCGGGAAAAGCTGGTGTTTGGATTGGTGCGTTCCAGCTTGAATCGATCAAGTCATGAATTGCGGTGATGGGACGCAAATAATCTGTTTGGTACTTGACATACCAACAGGTGATAAATGCATCAAAAATGGCGGAGGACAATCGCATCATGCCTTCAGCCGTTTCAATCAATGAGTACTTTTTCTGTCTTGCAACGGTCGAGAACATGGAGAGCCAATGTCCAGCAGGAGAAACTTTTAATATATTGATGGTGGCATGGCCATAATGAACAGAAGCATTTGGATTGTCATCCCAATACCACGCTGTTTTCAAGTGCGCGCTATCTTTTAAATTCACCGTATCATACACTTGCTTCGTGATACTGTAAAAGCGTGATTTTCTATCAGTGCTATATTTTTCAGGCAATTGGTATGAAAAATCTCTGACAGAATTTAGCAAGACAGGTCGAATTCTTCCCCAATTGGGCTCAACGGCTTCCATGAAATCAGGGGGTGTCTGCTCCCATGCGCCGGGATTGTTCCTCGTGAGGAAAAATTCCCGACCACGGAAATAGGAAAAGGAATCACTCTTAGACCATTTTACGATGTGGGCACCCACGCTATCTCCATAATTGATGGAAGCCTCAAACATGGATTGCGACATTTTGTCCTTGTAAAAATCCAACTGCCTTTTGCGGAAATTGGCAATTGTATCTTCCTTGTATACGAGTTTTTTACTCACAAAAGTGTGAGCGGCCATCGCCACCAAATCCAAACAATATTTTTGCGAAGTGTCTGGGAGCGGTGTGGCTTTGAGTCCATTCATCATGGGGGCTACGCTGGAATATTCAGGGTAGAATGGAACCAAGGATTCATAGGCGGCAATAGAAGCATATACATATCGCCTTGAACCAACTGGTGCGGCTACACGGTCTACTACGATGGCATTCTGGATGGCCATATTGCAAATCGATAGGATGTCATTTTGTACGATTTTATTCTCCGTTTCTTGTTTTTGTTGACAAGACGCTTGCATCAGGGCAAAGGCAATGAGGGAAAACAAAACACATTTTGATTTGATAGGGAAGTTCATTGGCGTGAAATTAATAAAAAAAGGCACGCAAAAATGCGTGCCTTGAATATCTAAAACAATGACATTTATTGGTTTTCTTGGTCTTCCAAGACAATACCAGAAATGCCTTTGTATGGAGAAGCAATGTTCGTAACCAATTTCAAACGTTTGATGTTGTCAACGCGCTTGGTCATTCTGCTTCTGTTTTTTGCTTCTTTTCTTTTGAGTTTAGTAACAGCCATGTTCTTACAATTAGGTTGCAAAAATAAGGGTTTTTCTGCGAGAATACAACAGTAATTGGAAAGTTATTACAATCTTCGGCCGTTGACATCGTAGAATTCTATGTTTCCGACACCTTTGGTTTTCCATACACCCCGCGGATTTCCTGATAAATAACCATTGCCCCCGAGTAGGTTCACCAATTTGGTGCTGCCGTTAACGGATACCTTTGCAAAGCTTGCCATCGCTGGCGCATTTACAAAGCCGATCGATTGAGCCTGTTGCTTGCCATTGAGTAGGGTGAATCCACGCAATTTGCCATTGTTGTTTGCGAGCATCACCCGTACTTGACCAGATGGACCGGGAGACAAAAGCATGGATTTTCCATCATCTTGGTTGTATAATCCGTTCCGAGATCCTGCTTGATAAACAAATGTGCCCCCCTGATTGAACAATACAAAACTCGGCTGCGCATCATCTCTGCCATGGGGAACACGTGTATTGTAATTGTTGCCCGTACACAAAATGTCATCAAACCCATTGCCATCGATGTCGATCACCGTCATTCCAAAAACTGGACCTGCCTGTGCCCACATGGGTAGCTCAACAAAACCAAATTTTCCCCCATTGTTTACAGCCACAAAACTAGAGAAGTAGTTTGCCGTTAAGCTATTTTGCTTTAGCACCTCTGCGCCGAAAATCTCTTCCATTGTTTTTCCAGCGAAATCATTATAGGTTGTGAACTTTTTATTGATAAAGAAGGGATAGGCCTTGCCCATTTCATCCATCGTAAATAAGGGATAATCGCTGCCACCATATTGATAACTCATGGCAATGTCTTGGCGACCATTCCCGTCAAAATCAGCCCAAAACACTTTACTCGGACTTCCAACTTTGGCCTGAATGAAGCTGTTGTTGCCTTTGTTTCCGACAACATAATCCATGTCGCCATCGTTGTCAATATCCACTGGAGTAATACTATTCATCCAACCCGACAAAGAAGCATCCCCAACTTCGCCTGTTTTATTGACAAATTTGCCGCCTGTATTTTCCATGAAGATCAATGGCATCCATTCTCCAGCCAAGAGCAGGTCGGGTTTCCCATCGCCATTGTAATCGCTGAAAATGGCCGAGCAAATCATCCCAGCATTTTCTAAATCAGGCGCCAAAGCTGCCGTAACATCGCGGAATTTGCCCCCATTGTTTTGCAGCAGATAGCTTCTTACCTCCAATGTGGGCCAGTTTCCAGGCATCAATCGGCCTGCCACAAACAAATCCAAGTCACCATCGCCGTCATAATCTGCAGACGAAACGGAACTTCCACTGCTTATAACGTTGGGTAGTCGACCTTGTCCAGGGCTAAATGCGCCTTTGCCATCATTGATATATAGTTGATGCTCATATTTTTTGGAGGGCCACTCAAACTCTGATCCACCTACTGCAACATACAAGTCCAAATCATTGTCCCCATCGCAATCAAAAAGGAGTGAACCCATGACATCAGCATCCAGAGATTTCCAAGGTTGCGTTGACGCAGGTTGGTACTTTCCGTCTTTCTGCATCAGGAAAAGGGTAGAGCCAGCACTCTCTCTGGCATTGCCCACGAACAAATCTTGCAGACCGTCACCATTTACGTCGCCCGCAGACATCCCAGGACCCAAGGTGGTGTAACGATGGGGTAGCAACGGCTCGCGTTTGAAATCCGGATTTTCTTGTTCAACATGGGAAAAGTTCAAGCCCCATTCATTTTCGTTTTCAGTGAAATAGGGGATGTCGCCTGCTTTGATTACATTTCTATCCCAGACTGTATTGGCATCGCTGCTTTTCACAACCAATGTTTGATCAGCCGAAACATCCTTGAATATTTGGGCTTTGCCATTGGGCCAGACCACAACCAACTCGGCCAAGGATTCATTCGATCCCAGGCCAATGTGAGCCACTGCCTCAGAAGAACTCTGATAACCCCGAGACGGTTGGATCTCGAACTTTCGGTATTTCCCCGATGAATCCGAGGCATATAGTTGGCAGCCAATTCCGAATCGATTCGCTTTGTCACTTCCTTCTGCTTTAACGTTCAAAAAGTGATTCTGATTGTTCACGTTTTTGTAAACCAATGGTACTTCTCCTTGGTTACATACCACCAAATCCAACCGACCATCACCATCCAAATCACCGGTTGCAGACCCTGTGCTCAGCGTCAAATCCGCCAATCCTACTTCGCTGGCGCGATTCACAAAGCCCTCTCCGTTGTTGTTCAAGAAGAAGAAGTTTTGAATTTTTTCGTAGGGCAATTTTTTTAACAACTCCTCATGTGTTAAACCACGTTTCTGCTGTTGTTCCACGGTGCTTTGGTAGAAAATAAAGTCTAAGTTGGTCACGTCCCTGTAGTAACCGTTGGATACAAACATATCTGTAAATCCATCATCGTTGAAATCAGATAAAAGTGGACTCCAGCTCCAATCAGATTTCGCAACACCATACAAATAGGATAGGTCCGCAAAATGGCCATTCCCCAAGTTCATTTGTAAGTTGTTTTTCATGTACTGATGCTTGTATCCATTCTTGATACCCACCATGGTGTAATCGTAATCCTTCGGGCCCATCAACGACATGTAACGACGTGGACTTTCTGAAAGCATATCCACGGTAATCAAGTCAGAAAATCCATCATTGTTTACATCGGCAACATCACTCCCCATGGAATTGGTGCTGGAGTGTTTGAAGGCTACATCAAATTGATCGGTGAATGTACCATCTCCGTTGTTGATATAATAGCAATCGGGGACATGGTAGTCGTTACAAACATAGAGATCCGTGAGTCCATCGTTGTTGTAGTCAGCGGCGGCTGCGCTCAGACAATAACCCATTTTTACTACACCCGCTTTCTCGGAAACATCGGTGAATTTGTTGCCATCGTTGCGAAAAAAGTGTTGTTGATTGAACTCGTCCATGTTCAAGGTTGGTGTGAACTTGGTATTGATGTTGGCGAAAAATTGATCCGCGTGGTTACCCAAGTAAAAATCCAGGTCGCCATCGTTGTCATAATCGAAGAAGGTTGCACAAGTTGCATTTCCACCATCATCCACACCCCATTCTTTGGCGGATTCTTTGAATGTCCCATTCTTTTGGTTGATGAATAGCAGGTTGCGCTTGGATTGTTTCAACTGACGAGGCCCAGAAGAACATGCATAGATATCCAGCCAGCCATCATTGTTAACATCCACCATGGTAACACCGCTAATCCATTGTTTGGTGGTTGTTCCACTTTGTTCAGTGATGTCTTCAAACTTGAAATCGCCTTTGTTCAAGTAAAGTTTTGATGATTTTTCATTCCCGGAAAAATACAAATCATTTTTTCCGTCGTTATTGATATCGCCAATGGCCACACCTGAACCATTGTATAGAT
>JALQWO010000054.1 GCA_023258655.1 Bacteroidia bacterium | reverse complement strand
CTTTGTAATGGTGGCCTATTTTGCCAATCGCATCACCCCCAAAATCAAGTAAATCATGCCACAATACGCATTCGCCCTGGACTTAAAAAACGATCCGCATCTCATCGCGCAATATGAGGCGCACCACCAAGCGGTGTGGCCCGAGGTCATTGACAGCATAAAGCAAGCGGGGATCATCACCTGCGATATTTATCGTGTGGAGAATCGCCTCACCATGGTCATTCAAACCACCCCAGATTTTGATTTTGAAGCCAAGGCCCTGGCCGATGCCCAAAACCCAAAAGTACAAGCTTGGGAAAAACTGATGTGGGATTATCAACAAGCCATACCCACAGCAAAACCGGGTGAAAAATGGGTGCGCATGAAACACATTTTTGCGTTACCCTAAAAAATAACAAGAATCAGACGGTGACTTCGCGCCATCACCCCAACTATTTTCTAAATTGGCGGGGTGAAACACAAAAAAGAAACCCTCACAATAGGACAGCTCGCGGCCGATAAAATTGCCCGTTTCGGGGGCAGTTGGACCTTCATCATTTCGTTTTTCTTGGTGCTCACAGGCTGGATTGCTTTCAACGTGTATGCCCTGAATAACCAAGGCTTTGACCCCTACCCCTTCATTCTACTCAACCTCATCCTCAGCTGTTTGGCCTCCATTCAAGCCCCTATCATCATGATGAGCCAAAATCGACAAGAAGAAAAGGATCGCGAACGGGCAGAATGGGATTTAAAAATCAATGAAAAGGCAGAAGCAGAGGTGAGGGAGATATCCAAAAAACTCGACATCCTCATGGAGCAGCACCAAGATCTATCGCAGAAAATAGACCATTTACTGAAAAACCAGTAACCCTCAATCCAACTCCTGATCCAGGATATAAATCATGGCCGCCACCGCCGCAGCCCCCAATTGCAGTTCCCGTTTATTCACATTTTCAAATACGTCTGTTTCGGCGTGATGCACATCAAAATACCGCTGAGAATCAGGAATAAAGCCTACAAATACAGTATTGGGATTGACTTTTCTTAACGGCCCGATATCCGCCCCGCCACCGCCTTTTTCAATTTCGCCGATGCCATAGGCATTGAGCAGATGTTGGTATTTTGCCAGTTTGGGAATAAATGCTGTGTCCACACCAAATCCCCTCGGCACAAACCCACCCCTATCGCTCTCCAAAGCCGCAACATGCTTTTCGCCCAAGAAATCTGCCAAACGCGCATATTCTGTTCCGCCACGCAAGCCATTCTCTTCATTGATCCAAAACACGCAGCGCAAAGTATGCCTGGGAGTGTAACCAATCTCCTTCAATAACCGCAAAGCTTCAAATGCGTGCATACAACCTGCACCATCATCATGTGCGCCTTCACCTTCATCCCAACTGTCGAAATGTCCCCCAAACGCAATGATTTTCTCTGGGT
Organism: Bacteroidia bacterium; assembly: GCA_023258655.1. Classification (GTDB taxonomy): domain Bacteria; phylum Bacteroidota; class Bacteroidia; order NS11-12g; family UBA955; genus UBA955. Next base: position 7,900 of record JALQWO010000054.1, on the reverse strand, counting down.
ATTCGGTTCCTTTGGTACTCGCCACCACATTCGCGCTCTGTCGATCGGGCAAGGTTTTACAATTCAGCCGAATCTCCACCAGGTGCTTCGGATCATCGCTGCTTACTGCCTCCAACAAATCAGCCACGGCAGTGGCCACGGCAATCATCGGGATTTTTCTCACGGAGTCCACATAATGGGTAACGCCCGTATGTGGATGTAAATCGCAGCGATTGCTCATACTGCGCACCAAGACAGCCACAGCGCCATACCGGGCACAAGGCACTGCACCATTCACCCGCTGACTCACACATCCGCCATAAGCCTGAAATGTATTCAACAAGGTTTGGTCAAATGCCCGATTCAACAACACAATTTTATCGCGCAACAATCCCGCTTTGCCCTTGGTTTCGAGCTCCAAATCACTGTTCACAACCACCACAGCCGCTTTCACGGAACCACCCACCGAGCCGCCCAAGGCACATGCATCAAGATCATAAACCTTCTTTGGCTGCGGATTGGCCTCCACGAAGGCCTCACAATTGTAATTGGGATTAGGTCTTCCCGATTTCAGTTGTTGGGTCAACACCGACGAATACAATCGAACCATTTCGATTTCCCCGCGCTCCCATCTCGGCACCATCACCGGCTGCGTGTATACGGAATCAAAACGATACGACTCCAGCATATCCACTGCCCATTCAATACCCCGCTCGGCATTATCCGAACCACTCAACCGCGAGCCAACTCCTTTACACAATTCACCCAACCGCATGTAGGCATGTCCTTGGGTTAGTGACAAATCAAATAATCGCTTGAACATCAAACTGTCCATGGCAGATTTTGGCGCAGGGATTGACAAACGACCATACTTTGCTATCAACTGGCTTAAATCTCCCGGCTGATGACCCCCACTTCTGTATACCGATCGGGCGACCGTATAATTCAAACTACCCAGTATCACCCAGCCCAATACCAACATCGAAAACTTTTTCATCGACGGCAAATTACTCAAAAACTTCCATTTACTTTTGAAAGAACACGGGCATGACCTTACCCTACGTTTCCGCCATTCACATTTATCCCATCAAATCTATGGGAGGCATCTCTCTCAAGGAGGCTCAAATTGGTATGCGAGGCTTGCAGCACGATCGAAGGTATATGCTAATCACAGAGGGTGGGCAGTTTTTAACGCAGAGACAAATACCTGCGCTTGGCCATTTCCAACTCCGTTACAGCGATGACGGTATGTCGTTTTGGGTTGATTTCATGGGCGATACAATTCAAATCCCCTTACAACTTGGACCCCAAAGCCAACCCTGCGAAGCCACAATTTGGGATGACCGCGTTGCCGTTATACAAGCCCCAAAGAGGCTCAACCAATGGTTTTCGGAAAAACTACATCGCCCTGTTCGCTTGGTGTATTTGCCCGATGACGCAGCGCGACCTGTACCTAAAAAACACCAACCCCAGTCCATGGAATCCATGCATGTGAGTCTTGCTGATGGCTTCCCCGTACTCATCATTTCTGAAGCTTCTCTGCAAGAGCTCAACCACCGCATCACCCAAGAAAATCCGGATCAAAGTCCCATGGAAATGATGCGTTTCAGGCCCAACATCGTTTTGGGAGGAATCCAAGCCCACGGGGAGGACGAACTGGGCGTTTTCACCTTAGGGACAGCCAAACTTCAAGTCGCCAAACCTTGCAGCAGATGCATCTTGACCACAATCAATCCCACAAGCCTTGAAAGAGGCAATGAACCCCTGAAGACCTTGGGCACATATCGGAAGGTCGACAACAAAATACTGTTCGGCGCCAATGTCCTCTGCTTGCAATCAGGAAAAATCGTTTGCCACAATTAAACTTTTCATCCAAATTTACGTCACCATAACACCTCATTGCCATGAATGCCATCAACGTTCCATTACCCGCCTGTAAAAAACTGATATTCCTGCTTTGGATTTGGTTTTTCTTGCCCCAATTCGGGAAGGCCCAAACCACCTATTTCCCACCCAATACGGGCACTTGGGAAACCATTACCCCACAAAGTTTGGGGTGGTGTGCGAGCAACATAGACAGTTTATACAATTATTTGGGCCAAAAAAATACCAAGGCCTTTTTGATTTTGAAGGACGGAAAAATCGTTTTGGAAAAGTATTTTGGCAATTTCACACAAGATAGCATTTGGTATTGGGCCTCGGCCGGAAAAACGCTCACTGCATTCACCGTTGGGTTGGCCCAACAAGAAGGATTGTTAAAACTCAGCGACGCATCCAACAAATACCTCGGCGCGGGTTGGAGTTCGTTGAGTAGTGCAAGGGAAGACAGTATCAAAGTATGGCATCACCTCACCATGACCACCGGGCTTGACGACGGGGGCGCAGACCCTGACTGCACGGACCCAAAATGTCTAACCTACAAAGCAGCCGCTGGCACACGCTGGGCCTATCACAATGCTGCATACACGTTACTAGACCAAGTGATAGAGGGCGCGACAGGGGGAAACCTCAACCTATACATGACCAAAAAGTTCACCACAACAGTGGGAATGAAAGGACTGTTTGTGAAAGCTGGCTACAACAACGTTTATTTCTCCACGGCGAGAACCATGGCCCGTTTCGGATTGCTCCTCCTAAACAAAGGAACATGGAATGGCACGGTCATCATGAGCGATACACAATACTTCAGACAACAGACCAACAGCAGTCAAACGATCAACCCTAGCTACGGTTACCTCACTTGGCTTAACGGCAAATCGGCATTCATGGCTCCCGGTTCCCAGATTCGTTTTCCGGGCAGTTTGAATCCAGATGCACCGAACGACATGATTTGTGCTTGGGGCAAAAATGGACAATACATCAATGTGGTACCAAGCCAAAAACTCGTGCTCATCCGCATGGGAAACGCCCCAGGTGGCAGCGGTGCGGCAGCCATGGCCGTGGGCTTCAATAACGACATTTGGAAATATGTAAATCGATTGCCTTGTGCAGCTCAGAACGAAACACTGATTCCTGGCGCCAAGAATTTTTTTCCCAACCCTGTAAAGGCTGGGGGCGAAATCACTGTCAACACCCCATTGTTGCAATTGCCAACAATTCTTGACCTTACAGGCAGAGCCCTTATTCGCTTACTTCCGATGATAGAAAACAGCCCAAATTTCCTTGTGCCCGAGAACCTACCCAAGGGTATTTATGTACTGCGACTCAATACCTCCCAAGGAACACAAGACCTTCCCTTGGTGATAGAATAGTCGGCTCTATATGTAAGAAATTTGTTTGAAAAGTTGTTGGAGCAACAAAGCAATCGCGTGGCATCATTGGCAAATCCCACCGAAACCGATATCAGTACACTAGAAAAGGTGGACTTGGAATCTCTTTGATTAGATTTTCAAAGCGCTGAGCAACTCATCCAAAAAACCAAATCTAGCCAACATATAAATTGTTCCCAGAATTGTGAACACACTCATGTAACCCGGAAAAGTGTGTTTTATGTTATTGAATCCGAGTGACAAACAAACCACCAAGCCCGCTGCCAAAAATACTGCACCCACGGCGAACACGACTTCATTTGCCAGTGCCCAAGAGATCAACACCAACAACAAACCTGACGCATAACACAAGATTGAACCCAACTCCAAACGATCATTACGGTCTTTTGGTCTGAAAATACTGTGTTTCTTGGGTGGCTGACGGTTAATCACACAATTGAAATTCGCCGTAGTGCCAAAATGTTTAACAAATGATTCCCGGGATCGACCTAATGAAGAGCCATTGCCTAGGTTACTTTCCGGCAAACACTGAGACCCTACCACGTTGAAGGCGGTAAAATTGGAATCACCACCCCAACTACAGCTTGTCTCGTTCACTTGGTCGTCATTCGGCGAAGCCATATTTTGAAAATCAGTGTGTCGAACTTGTTTATGTGCCTTTGCAGAAATATTCGCTGTTGGCCGACGCACAGCGAGATGGCTCCTAAGGGATACCTGAAATCCCCGCTGATGATACCTAGGGACTATCTGACAACCACTGAGCACAACAAGGAGTAAAATCAAATACTTCATCCTCACAAAACTATCCAAATCAAACAATTGGCATTTGCGAAATTCCGTAACACCCATTGCAAAATTTTGCGATAATCCGTAAATCCATCGCAAGAAAACCGGGTGGCTATTTACTGAAAAGCGACGGGTATTACCTGCTGACCTTCGTTGGACGAGAGGCACAAGTAATACAATCCTCGGGGCAGGCCTTCACCCACAGACAATGTCAGTTTGGTAAGCTGTTCCAACTGCCAGGTTCTCAACAATTGACCTTGCATACTGACCAATTGCAATGTAACGCCATGCAGCCGCTCCCCGCTCTCAATAACAAATACCTCATCTGTGGGATTCGGATATACCCGCAAACTTCCCATCAGAGGATTATTGACACCATTCATGGCAAAGGTGACGCAAACAGATGTATCTGTACAGTTATTTTCTGTTACTGAAACGGCGTACCGACCGTCTACCGTGGGTGAAAAATCGCGGTTTGTGGCGCCACCAATTTTGGCCATGCCTTGCTGACAATCCAACCATTGAAATGTTGCTCCCGTTTGGGTTGTGGTTGCACTCAGGGTATTCATACTGCGTGTAGTGCCCACATCCGGCTTTTCGATGGTTACATTGAGCGTATAGATAATACTATCGCATCCCTTGTAACTTTTGATGTAGTCCTTCACAATTTTACTATCTGTGATGGTTTGGGTACCTGAAGGGGTTGTGTATCGGCGACAAGCAACTGGCGTCAAAGTGCGCAACTCCGGCTGCGCGATGGTCAACTTGATTGTGATAAAACTATCACAACCTTGAGCGTTTTGCATCGACAAGGTATCCAAATAAGTACCTGATTGGGTATAAGTGTATTTTCCAGAAGGACTCTTATAACTGCCACAGGTTACGGGCGATATAGTGCCGTTGGAAGTTGCAGTAACCACCGTGTATTCGATGACGCTATCACACCCAGCCACATTGGCAATTGTATCGTAGTACACGCCTACTTTTTTGAAAACAAGGTTTCGGTTTGTGGGACAAACAACGAATTTACAGAGATACAGTTTTTGCTTTGCCGAACTCGGTTTGCGGATTTTCACAACATGAAAATCAAAACTATCACAGCCCAGATACGTTTTGTATTTGTACTGTACTGTGCTTGATTGGGTTACAACGGTTCCATCCGGTAACTTGGCCTGAACACACGCATCGTAATAAATGAAATTGGTGTCCTTGTAGCCGATCGTCACAAAATAGGTAATTACACTGTCGCAGCCCGCCTTGTTGGTGATTGTCACTTTGTAAGTACCCGACTTTCGGTAAACGGCTTTTGAAATTGGATTCACAAAAGAATCACAAGCAGTCACTTTGGTTGATGAACCGGTGGGTTGGTTGATGGTTACAGCGATCGTCATCACAGAATCACATCCCCGCCAAGACTTGATGGTATCTTGGTAAGTACCCGATTTTGTGATGATTTTCTTTTTGGATGGCAATGTGTATTTAATGCATCGCGCGATGTTGTATTTGGCATAGGCAATGGTATCGCAATACGACTTACCCAGCACAAAATTAGAGGTAGAATCTTGCATCCGGAAGTTGGCAGCAGTACACTTATTTCCGTTCCCAGAACCATCTTTGAGTGTAGAAATGCTCGTATTATTTTTATAGGGATTTCCTTCGTCATAGCTCAATTGAAGCATCAATCCTTTGGTACCACTTTTATACGTTTTAAACATTCCCTCGCGAATTTGGGCCAAACTGCGGGCATAATTCCATATGCGCGTTTCTTCCAAGGTTCCACCGTAACCCGTTGCTGGATCAACCACCCAAACATCGGCCGTGGTGGAGGAATAACTCAATTTCATCACTTTGGCCGCAGAATCGGTTTGCTGTCCGTTTACAAAAATCCGAATCATCGCACTATCGTAGGTCACCGCAATGTGATTCCAAGTATTCTTGTTAAGCGTAACACCACTGGTAAGGGTGGTTGTGGCGCTGCCATCGAACAGTTGGATATTCAAGCCGGCGGAATTTCCTGTTCCAAACCGATACCCCTTGCCTTGGTGCCAAATGATGGGCGCGCAATCGGCGCAGGGACTTGATGAAAAACTCTTTGCGTACATCCACGTTTCCAAAGTGATTTTTGTGGGGCTCAACGCGGAATTACCGCTCACCACCACCTGATCATTTACACCATCAAAATCTAAGGCAACCATTTGTGCCTGTAATTTCCCAAAAGCCACCGCAAACAGCAGCGTAATGAATATGAGTTTTTTCATGATTAAACTGTTGATTTTCAAATGTTCACAATTCCATCCACGATTCAAACCATCACTAAAAAATATTGCAATTCATTGATAATTCAATGAATGGTAATTAAATCAATTGAATAATTACACAGCCCCAACAAGCAAGAAATAACCGAGCTATTTGGGTATATTTGATTCATGATGAAAATGATGAAAAAATGGATCGTATTGGGCTTTGTGGGCATACTATCAGTGTCGGGACATGCCCAGCGTTTGATGAACAGCAGTCGGTCTACCGTTGGCTACATTGAATCCGGTCGTGTAATGAACAGTTCAAGAAGCACCATTGGCTACATCGAGGATGGGCGAATCATGAATAGTTCGCGTTCAACCATTGGATACATCGAAAACGGACGGGTCATGAACAGCTCTAGAAGCACCATTGGCTATATCGAGGACGGGCGAGTCATGAACAGTTCTCGTTCAACGATCGGGTACGTAGAAGACGGCAGAGTCACAAATAGCTCTCGCTCAACTATCGGCTATTACGAGAGTCTCAAGGGCACCCACGCCGCACTTTTTTTCTTTTTCTTCTTTGATTAAGCAACCGTATGGACTTCACCCTACGCCCTTGGTCCATCCATGATTTGGATAACTTGGTTAAACATGCCAACAATCCCAACATCGCACAATTCATGACGGATGCGTTTCCCCACCCCTATACCCCAGAAAATGGACGCACCTTCATCGCTTTTGCCACCAAGGAGCATCCCACCAGAATATTTGCCATTGATGTAGATGGGCAAGCCGTGGGCGGGATTGGTATACATCCCCAATCCGACATACAACGCAAAAATGCCGAGCTGGGTTATTGGCTGTCGGAGACTTTTTGGGGACAAGGCATCATGTCACAAGCCATTCAACAAGCGGTGAATTTTGCTTTCAAAACCTACGATATCGACCGCATTTTCGCCCGCCCTTTCGGTACTAACATCGCCTCACAGCGGGTATTGGAGAAGAACAACTTCACTTTTGAAGGCAAATTTGAGAAAACCCTGTTCAAAAATGGGGAATTCATCGATGAGCTGTTTTACAGCATCCGCAGAGAAAACACCAAAGCAGCAATACCAAAGTAATCATCACCGATGGCAAAACCCCGCTGTTGGGCATCCCTGAAGGTGGAAAATAACGATCAAAAAAAAGCCCCTTTGTTTTCAACAAGGGGGCTTTTTTGTTTTTGTGGTATCGGGCGGAATCGAACCGTCGACACAAGGATTTTCAGTCCTTTGCTCTACCAACTGAGCTACGATACCAACATGTAAGACCGAAATTTCCGAAGAGTTTCCTGTCAAACGGGCTGCAAAAATACGAAATGTTCTCAACTTCCCAAAGGGAAATCGAAAATTAATGTCCGCCTACTGGCGCTCCTACCTCAATGCCCTCCTTCTTGAAGTGGGCCGTCATACTCACGGCATAGTAGGCCAAATAGGCAAAACATGCCACACCCACCCAATAGCTATTCAAAATTCCCAACAAGGAGTCCGATGCCAATTTGCCCTGTAATACGCTCACAACACCGCCGCCCATGATCATCATGATCAAGTAGTTTGACGCTTTTGACATTTTACTACCCAATCC
>JALQWO010000053.1 GCA_023258655.1 Bacteroidia bacterium | reverse complement strand
ATCGGCAATTTTGTTCATGCTGCTGCGTGAAATTCCCACGGTGAGGCGATCCGATAATCCCGCATCCATTCCGATGCGCATATAACTTTGATCCAATCCATACCAGTTGTAGGCCCCGCTACCGAAAGTGCCAAATCGGTGCTGAATGAACAGCTCCCATTCTCCTTTGGGCAGTCCCACAGCCCCTTGCATGTTGATGATGCGAAGACTTTTGCGCTCCAAACTCAAGGCTGGGGGTATGTAGGTGGTTAATGAACGGTTGTTGGAGAATTCCTTGACGCCTGCGGCCAGGGTATCCGTTTCTGTGATTTTCGCTGCATGGACCGAAGGCAACAAAGCCATCGTACCCAATGTCGTAAGAATAAATGACTTCATGCCGACAATCTTATTGTGGGAATCCATTGCGAATCCAATTATCGACCTGCCCAATTTTACAATCGCTCAATTTGCCACCGGGAGGCATCAAACTATATCCATTCTGTTTCAAGGTACCTGTGAGGCTACCTTTCACGGCTTGGGCTTTCACCAAATCATAGGAAGTGAGCGACACGCCGGCTGAGGCTCCGCTGCTGCCATGGCATCCAATACAACTCTGGTTGATGAGCGGCGCAATGTTGTTTGTATAGGTAGGGTTTGCTGAGTCGCAACCCGCAGAACCGTAATTTTCCGCTTTGTTGTCGTAGTAGCATCCTTGAATCGAAATCAAGGTCACCAATACCATCGCGGTTGCAGCCATTAATCCCCATCGCTTAGTCATTGGGTGCTCCTCTCTGTATCCATTTACGTACTTGGGCTATTTCGCAATCGCTCAATTTGGCTCCCCCTTTCGGCATGGGATAATACCCAGTGTGATCCAACGATTTCATTAATCCCTGATTGATGGCATTTTTCACGCCAATGTAACCGGAGAGTTCCACTTGGGCCGATGCATTGGGATAGGCATGACAACCCACACAATATTTGTTCATCATCGGTTGGATGACGGAAGCAAATCCTGAGGAAGCAGAGTCACATTTGACCGCGCAATTGATTCCATTTTTGGCACCATCTGCGATCCAATCGTAAATCAATTTCTTCTCATCTGCTGTCAACTTGGTATAACCTCTCGGTGGCATTTCGTTATCAACAATCACCTCATACACCTCAGAGCTATTGGGCTTGCCCTTTACAATGCCCCGACTCACAATTTTTTTGTAATTGGACAAATCATAGCCTTCGGCAGACCGTCCGGCATCGTGACATCCGCTCATCGCACATTTGGAGTTGAAAATGGGAAGAATGTCACGCTCAAAACAAATGGGACCATTGGGATCAGCCATCTGCTCATGTTGGCAAGATTGGATCCCCCAAACAGCAACCACAGAAAATGCGGCGATGAAGATAAATTTTGAAAGTTTCATGGCGATGAACGATAGAGTTTCTGTTGGGTTATTTGGCCAAAGCGCAATCCACGGTGATGGCTATGTCATCAGATACAGACGCCGCGCTTGCAGCGGGAATTTTGATTTGATAGTCGGAACACTTGATGCGGAAATTGGCTTTCAAAGACACAGCACCGTCTTTCACCACGATTTTCCCTGGTACGGTGATGTCTTTTGTTACACCATGCATGGTAAGTTTCCCTACAGCTTCAACGGGATACTCTCCGTTCTGGTTGATGTTGACTGCAGCAATATTTTTGATTTGTCCTTTGAAATCACTGTATTGAAAGCGAGAGGTTTCCATGTAATTCTCTTGGAAATGCTTTTGCATCAACGCCGATTTGAATACGAAGCCATTGACAGGCACCCGGAACTGCATTTTATTTTGGGTCAATTCAATACCCGCTTGAACTTGACTGTTGGTCGCAGAAAACTCCTCGATAGAAGTTTTGCTCACAAAAGAAATTTTGCCGGCAGAAGTTTTATAAAACTGGGCAGACGAAAGCACTGGAACCAATGCGATAGCGACAAGAAATAGATATTTTTTCATCATGATTGAGTTAGTTGTTTGATTGGTTTGAATCGGTTTGTTCATGTTCCACCGATTGAGAAACATCTGTTTTATTGGGTTCTAATTTGATGAGACTGCAACGACTCATGTCGATTTTCTTCTCTGCAAACAAATCATCCGCAGACATCGGCACCATCAAACCATCACAAATACATTGCAGTGTAACAACATCCCCCGCTACCACACCACTCACGGTTGATTTGAAATCTTGGTGAAAATTGGCATTCACATTGAATCCCTCAACCCCAGTTTTGATTTGAAGTGTGAGACTGCTGTCGCCCATTACATCGGCCACTTCTCCAGAGAACTTGACACTTTTTCCTACGTAAGCAGAAAATGTGCGTGCGGCTCCTGTATCCGCGTCGAGCTCTTGCACCCACTGGGAAAGGTTTTTCTCGAAGTCTGGTGAGCCTAGAGCTTGGTTTTCAGGGGCTTTGTTCCACAAATAATATCCTGTGACTAAGCCAATGATGAAAATAACCAATACTACCCAGAGAATGCGACGTTTGTTCATAGATTTTGTGATTTTTGCAAGTAACTTAAAAGTTGTTGCGTAATTTGTAACAACAAATGTGCCACTAACCCCCAAAAGATGAGACGATTTTTTTTAATTTTTCTGTTTGTTTTTTTTAGCCAATGCGCATTACTCGCTCAAAATCACCCGAATAGAGTCATTTTTACTGCAGAAAAAATTTATTTGGCAGACACCGGATTCAACACGGCAACTGCCATGGTCATAGATACGGACATGGTATTGTACACGGGAGATGTCAAAACGGCCGATTCCCTATACCCAAACCTACCCAAGATAGAATTCCCAGGCAAGTACATTTATCCTGGATTCATTGATGCCCACTGTCATTTCTTGGCCTATTCCAAGGGGTTAACCGAAGTGGACCTTGTGGGATGCAAATCGGAGGCCGATGCGGTGAAGCGCGCCAAAAAATTCAGCAAGAAAAACACCTTACCCTGGTTGATCGGTAGGGGTTGGGATCAAAATGATTGGGCGAACAATGCGTATCCGAGTATGGCATTGCTCGACAAGGCCTTTCCGAATATGCCCGTTTGTTTTAGCCGGATCGATGGTCACGCTGTTTGGATCAACTCCGCCGCGGTGAAGGCCCTCAACCTCAACCCTGACTCCCTCATTTTGGGTGGTGAGTTTGTAAAAGTGAATGGGAAGTTTCAAGGAATTTGCATAGACAATGCCGCAGACTTGGTAAAATCGCAATTGCCCAAAGTGCCTTTCAGCGCCTGGGAAAGCGGATTGGCCAAGGGATTGAAAAACTGTCATGCTCAAGGCATTACGCAGATTGCAGAAGCAGGTATTTCCCTATCAGACATTGACCTCATCAAAAAACTTCAATTTGATGGAAAACTACCCCTGCGAATCTACGGCATGTTGTCATTGAGCGAAGAGAATTTGGGCTTCATCTCCCGCAACGGCATGATTTACACGGATTTGTTCACCATGCGCTCTGTAAAAATGTATTTGGATGGAGCATTGGGCTCACGCGGGGCTTTACTCAAAGGGGATTACTGCGACCAATTGGGACACAAAGGCTTACAAATCATGGATGTTGGCAAGTTTGAAATGTACCAACTGTACCTCCTCAACAAAGGGTTCCAAGTTTGTGTACACGCCATTGGTGATAGTGCCAATGCCATCGCATTGAGAACGTTTCAGAAGAACATTCCGGAGGGTTACGATGCCCGCTGGCGGATTGAGCACGCCCAAATCGTGAGTGGAAAAGACCAGAGAATTTTTGCCACCCGCAGCATCATACCCAGCGTACAACCTACCCATGCTACGTCTGATGCTCCTTGGGCCGATGAACGGTTGTGCAGCACCGCAGCCAAAGGAGGCTATGCCTATCAAAATTTGTTATCACAAGCCAAAGTCATCGCTTTGGGAACCGACTTCCCTGTAGAAGGCATATCACCGATGAACACGTTTTATTCAGCTACCCAGCGCATGGATGCGGCTGGCAAATTGGAAAAGCCCTTCCTTGGCGAACAAGCATTGACGCGCAAGCAAGCCCTGTGGGGAATGACCTTGTGGGCGGCTTATGCCAATTTCGACGAAACCCGCACAGGCTCCTTAGAACCCAGCAAAATGGCTGATTTTGTTGTGATGGACACCGATTTAATGACCGTAGAGGCATCCAAAATCCCCAAAGCGAAGGTCTTGCATACCTTCATTGGCGGACAGCATATTTACCAACGTTAACATCGTTTTCACCTTTTCTGTTTTGGGTGACGGAAGTCATGGATAGATTGAAAAAATCCATGTACTTTTGATGCACCATGAAACTCAGTCATTTGGGCGTCTTTGTATGCGTGGTTTTGGCCATGGGATGCAAAAGCAAAACCGAAACCATACACCCTGATTACCAACCCATTGTAGAATCTGTTTATGCCAGTGCCACCATCAAGGCAGCACAGCAGTACACCCTATACCCCGCCATTTCGGGCCGCATCGTACAATTAACCGTTGGAGAAGGTGAACAGGTAGCGTCGGGACAGCTGATAGCCCATTTGGACAACACAGGAGCGGCCTTTTCTGCCAGCACGGCGGGCGAAGCGTTGGCTTTTTCAAAAACGAGCGCAAAACAATTGCAGGAGATTCAAGCTCAGTTGTCAACCGCAGTGGAGCAAGCCAAACTGGATTCGCTGAACTACAAGCGCCAACAGAATTTGTGGGCGCAGAACATCGGGAGTTTATCGCAGTTAGAAGCCAAGAAATTGGCAGCCGCCGCCAGTAAAAACGCGGTCAAGGCACTCCAATCGAAACTGAACCTCGCCCAAAGTCAGTTATCCTTTAACCAAAAACAAGCCCAAAACAACCAAGGTAGCGCCAGCAAGAATTTATCGGAATTCGACATCAAATCAGACATCAGCGGCGAAGTGTTTCAATTGCTTGCAGAGAAAGGAGAATGGGTATCACCCCAAAAACCATTGGCAATATTGGGCAATAGCAGCGATTATTTGATCCACATGGAAGTGGATGAAGTGGACATCGCCAAAATCAAACCCGGACAGCCTGCGATCATCGCCTTGGATGCTTACAAAGGCACCTCGTTCAAGGGGCATGTGACCCGCATTATCCCCATCATGAATGCCAAATCACAATCCTTTGAAGTGGAGGCGGTATTTGATGAAAGGCCCGCACAATTGTATCCTGGACTTAATGCCGAAGTGAATATCGTGATCAATCGCAAAGAGAAGGCCTTGTTGATACCGCTATCGAGCATTGACAAAAACAATGTAGTCAGAACCAAGGACGGCGATGTCACCGTAAAAACCGGCTTGCGCAATTTGGAATATGTTGAAGTTTTGGAAGGACTCAGCAAGCAATCGGAAATTTTGATTCCCAAGGGAAAATAAGCCATGGGCAATGCGGTCTTGATTCAAATTGCCAAAACACACCTGCTCACAAGAAAAAAGCAGAGTGCCATTGCCAGTTTGGGGGTAACCTTTGGCATTGGTACGTTTATCGTGCTCGTGAGTTTCATGACCGGTCTCAACGGCCTGTTAGACGGTTTGATATTGAATCGCACACCCCACATCCGCATTTTCAACGAAGTTCAACCTAGCGCCAAACAACCCATTCAATTGCATCCCGCCTACAAAGGGGCAGTGCATATGGTACACTCCATCAAGCCCAAACAAGACCAAGCGAGCATTTACAACAACCAACCTTTGATGGCAACACTCAAGAAAAACCCCTTGGTCATGGGTGTGACACCGCAAGTAAGTGCCCGCATTTTTTACCAGTCGGGATCGGTATTGTTGAATGGCAACGCCATTGGAATAGATCCTTTGGAAGAAGATCGTTTGTTCAATTTTAAGCAATACGTTGTCAATGGACTTCCTCGCGACCTGGCCAACAATGAAAACGGCATAGTGCTGGGCATTGGCGTGGCAAAAAAACTGAGTATTGGCATTGGTGATCGGGTGCAGTTACTGAGCAGTTCAGGCGCTACCTACCGACTCAAAGTGGTTGGATTTTTCCAAAGTGGGCTGGCCGATATCGACAAATTGCAGAGCTATGTGAACGTAAAAATGGCCCAGCGCATCGCTGGTGAAGGCAACAACCATGTCACCGATATCAGCGTAAAATTATACGATATAGAGCAGGCAAAGTCTTTGTCGGACCAAATATCCAAAACCTACGGCGTCAATAGCATCGATATCAAAGCCGCCAACGCACAGTTTGAAACAGGGACTACTATCCGAAACATCATCACTTATGCGGTTTCTATCACGTTGCTGATTGTGGCGGGGTTCGGAATCTACAACATCTTGAACATGGTGATCTATGAAAAAATGAACGATATCGCCATTTTGAAGGCCACGGGATTTTCGGGTAGCGATGTGAAACGCATTTTCATTTACCAGGCGATGTTCATTGGCATTGTGGGGGGATTGATTGGCTTGGCGATGGGTGGGCTGTTGAGTTTCCTGATTAGCAAAGCGCCCTTTGAAACGGAAGCCATTCCCACGGTGAAGACTTTTCCCGTAAATTTTCAGCCTTTGTTTTATATAATTGGCGCTGTATTTGCGATTGTCACCACCTTTTTTGCCGGATACTTACCGGCGCGAAAAGCCAGTAAAATTGACCCAGTAGAAATCATTCGCGGCCAATAATTCAATAGTTAACAGCAACATTCCCCACCACGGCAACCATGAATTTAGACACCCCGATCTTACGCACCAAGAACATCAACAAGTATTTTGTTGACCCCGTGAAAGTACAGGTTCTGAAAGACATCAACATGGAGGTAAACCGCGGAGAATTTGTGTCGATCATGGGAAAATCGGGCTGTGGAAAAAGCACCCTGTTGTATATCCTCAGCACCATGGATACGGATTATGAAGGAGAATTGTTTTTGGGCGATCGATTGCTCACCGGACTGGATGGAGCCGCCCTATCCGAGGTAAGAAATCAACACATCGGTTTCGTGTTTCAATTCCACTATTTGCTCCCCGAGTTTACGGTGTTGGAAAATGTGATGATGCCAGGTTTGAAGTTGGGTAGAAAATCAAAAACCGAAGTTGAACACGATGCAATGGAAAAATTGCGGTTGCTGGGTGTTCATGATCAGTCGCACAAAAAGGCGACGCAGATATCGGGGGGACAAAAACAGCGCGTAGCCATAGCCCGGGCGCTCATCAATGACCCAACCATCATCATGGGCGATGAACCCACGGGAAACCTCGACAGTAAAAACGCGGGCGTGGTATTCGACATCTTCAAGGAACTCACCCATGAATTGGGCACTTCCCTACTCATTGTCACCCACGATCCTGATTTCGCAAGGAAAACCGATCGCATCATCGAAATGGCAGACGGCGCTGTTGTTTGAGCCAAATTTTTCGTATATTTGCACTCCCGAAAAAGGTCGGATGGCCGAGTGGCTAGGCACGGGTCTGCAAAACCCTTTACAGCGGTTCGAATCCGCTTCCGACCTCACTACCAATCCCCCTCGAGAAAACGAGGGGGATTTTTTTATTGCTAAGGATTGATTTTCAATAACTCTTTCAACACAGTGCCATTCGATTCCAGTTGCACATGATAGGTTTTGGTGCGGTTTGCATCATAGAGCGGCAGTGCGAAAATACTCTCCCCAGCAGGGAGTCCGCCTGGGAATTCATGCTTCAGCAGTGATTTGTTGGACTCATCACCAATGGTCATTGTGCAGGGACCTGATTCTTTGAGGTTGATCATGAAGTACACTTGACCGTTTTCGGTATTGGTAAACGCCTGAAAGTGAATTTGACCGTTGTTTCCTTGATCAATGGGCCAAGCGTCGGCCAGGTTGAATTTGTTGGCCGGATCGCGGAATTCGTTGTTTCGCTTCCAATAAACCGCATAGATGTGGGATTCAGCGCGACTCTCATTGGAATCGTTGTCGAAAAACACATTGGGGGCAGTGGTGGAAAAACCACCCACCAGATATCCCAACAATTGGGAATCGCCTTGCAACGACTCAAGGTCAATCACTTCTGTGCCTTCCATGCGGGGAATGGTTGATGCCAGAACAAACTCGGTACCCGGACCTATTCCTTTCGGCAAGGGGATGGGCAAAGCAAACTCGCTGTATTCATTGGCTGCATTGCGTTGAACCACAGACAACGTGGTAACTACCGGCACATCCGGATCTTGTACCAAAGCACCTGTATCATTGAGGAAATATTGGGAAATCCCTCCAAAAAACAGAAAGAATTGGGCATCGGTCTTGTAAGAATAGAGCGATGTATGGGCACTGTGATATTGATTAAGCAGTTGGTGAAAATGGGGAACTTCTGTGATGCTGCCGACTTCTCCGTTGATTTCTAAGAGATTGGTGTAGGGAATGTTGGCACGCTCTTGAAAAACACCAGAAAACACCAGCATGTCTTTGCGCACTGGGGGGTATCCGCTAATTGTGCCTGGACTTCCCAATGGAGATTCTCCGTGGTGCAAGGATTCTAGGACATTCACATCACGCCGACGGAATTGACTATCTACGATGCTCTTGTTCCATACAACGAGGGTATTGGCCTGTGCCGATTTTCTTCGCGATTGGGCCTTTCGCTTTCTGCGGGATGTGGGAATGGTCATTGCCAGCTGAAAACTCCGCACTCCCGGGTGGTATTCTTGTTCGAAACCCGGTCCATTTTGGGGTCCCCTGGGATTGTACAATCCATCAAAACGATGGCCTCCTACCAAATAAAAGACGCTGCGATTGGCATCATTGGGGCGATTGGCTGCTTGATAGAACATGGCTCCTCCTGTGAGGGCGAATTGGGTATCGGACCATTGTTCAAATGCTTGGGCGGGTATGGTGTTGGATGTTGTATGATGGGCAAAGGCAGCGGCGATCTGTTGGAGATCTACCCGCGTGAGATACGGCATGGTTCTGTGGGCTTCGGGGTCGGTGAAGCGGGATGGCGGTGAGAAAAGGCCTTTGTCTTGGGGGCAGGGCAACCCATAGCCACCTGCGAGGTAGAGAAATGCGCCTTCTTGGTGAAAGAGCATATTGGTAGAGGCAAATTGCGATTGGAGAGAGGGAGAGAGCTGATGGATAGGGAGAGAGTCTACAATTCCGGTTGCAGAATCAACACACCAGATATAGCGATTGGCGTGGGCGGAATCGAAGGCCCGGAACGGCTGCCTTCGATGGAGCCCGTCGCGGCGGCCGCCGAACAAATACCATTTTCCTTGAAATTCGGCCGCCGCAAAAGAGTGCAAACCAGGCAATCCGGGGATTTCCAACCGTTGAATCGACAGAGAAAACGGATTGTCTTGCGCGCTCAACATTGAAATCAAAGCCAGAAAAAGGCTCATCACCAACGTATTTTTTCGCCTGAACAAAAAATTCAATGATTGCATCGTTACACAAAGGTAGCATCGCCCTGTAAAATTCTGTGTGACCAAAATCATGGAGCCAACAACTTTGTTGTAATTTCGCTCTAT
>JALQWO010000052.1 GCA_023258655.1 Bacteroidia bacterium | reverse complement strand
GGATTCGATTACTCGTTTAGCGAGAGCTTACAATACAGTACAACCGGCTTCTGGAAAAGTATTGAGTGGTGGGGTAGATGCCAATGCATTGCAAAAACCAAAACGTTTCTTTGGAGCGGCTCGTAATGTAGAAAATGGAGGTTCGTTAAGTATCATTGCAACAGCATTAACAGAAACCGGTTCTAAAATGGACGAGGTGATCTTCGAAGAATTCAAAGGAACCGGTAACATGGAATTGCAGTTGGATCGCAAACTATCGAACAAGCGCATTTTCCCTGCCATCGATATTTTGAGTTCAAGCACACGTCGCGATGATTTGTTGGTGGATAAAGTGACCAACCAACGGATGTGGGTGTTGAGAAATCACCTGGCCGATATGAACCCTGAGGAGGCCATGAATACCTTCTTGAAATACATGCAAAACACCAAAGACAACAACGAGTTTTTGGTTAGCATGAATCGATAATCGATCGATTTTTGAATTTTTCGGACGGTGTGGATGGGGGCTTGACACTTATGTAGGTGTAAAAGTTCACTGAATTAGCGCTTGTGCGCCGTGGATAATATGATTTCACTGCGTGTTGCAATGCTATGAGGGTAATGCAAGTGATTGATTTTGCTCATTTTGTGGTTGTTTTTTGTTGTTTGAGGTCCTAGGTGTCCTGAAATTGGAAACATGTAGAAAAAAATGTGTAAAACCCATGAACATACTAGGGATTTCTGTTGTTTTTTTGGATAAATTTTTTGAGAGATGGACAAGCCCAAAGTTGTCATTGAGTATAACAAGTTGTCAGCGGAATTGCTCGACTTGTTTGATGAGACCTACCCAACTGGCGTAACGGGTAAAACCGTGCGCTACCCCAATTCAAAGGGTGAGATTGTTACTGCAGTTCGATTGGAGACCGAGGACACCAGTTATTTGGTGAAATTGAGCACCCGGGCCAAAGAAATTCTGACCGAGGAGGATTTGGATGCGTTGATTCGCACATCCACTAAGTCCAAAGATGTTGATGAGGAAGAGGAAGCGGAAGAAGAGGAAGAAGAAGAAGAAGATCCTCGCAAAGCCTCGATGGACGACGAAGACTAAGGCCAAAATCAAGACCAAAACCAAAACGACAAGCGCATGGTGGTTTCTGAAATTACCCACAACATCAAAGTTTCCGTGGAGTGCGCTTTCAGCAGCCAACATAGCCATCCGCTTCAAAATCAATTTATCTTTTTTTACCATATTACCATCGAGAATCTGGGTGATTTTTCGGTTCGATTGTTGCGTCGCAAATGGATTATTGTGGATGCTCATGGTGCGGAGCGACAAGTGGAAGGCGAGGGAGTGGTTGGCGTGCAGCCCAGCATTCCGCCACAGGACCAACATGAATATACCAGTTCCTGTATGTTAAGTACCCCATTTGGTGTTATGCATGGAAATTACACCTTTGAGAGGCTGATGGATGGACATTTGTTTACGGTTGCCATCCCTGAATTCAAACTGGAAGTGCCCTACCTGTTGAGTTAACATTGGCAAACCCACTTTGCCTGCCTATCTTTGATTCATGAAGTGCAATGTTGTTGTTACCGGCGCAAGTCGTGGAATTGGCTTTGCGGTTGCGCACAAATTTGCCGCCGAGGGACATCACCTTATTATCGTAGCGAGAAATCCCGTGGACTTAGAAAAAGCCAAAGGGGAATTGCTCAAAGCTGGAGCCACGGGTGTTACCCCCATCGCCGCTGATTTATCAAACCCCCAATCCATTGCGGAATGTGTGACAAAAATTTGCAGCACCTTTGCCCAAATACACATTTTGGTCAACAATGCGGGTTTGTTTTTGGGTGGTACCATGATGGAAGAACCGGCTGGACAGTTTCAGCATCTTTTGAATACCAATGTACTGTCGGCATACGAAATGACCCGGGGGTTGTGGGAGTCGATGAAAATGGTCCCGCGCGCCCATGTCTTCAACATGTGCAGCATCGCAAGTATTACCGCTTACGCCGCGGGTGGTAGTTACTCGGTGGCGAAATTCGCTTTGTTGGGATTCTCCAAATCACTACGATTGGAAGGGTTGTCTTGTGGAGTCCGCGTGAGCGCCGTTTTACCCGGAGCAACTCTCACAGACAGTTGGGCAGGGGTGGATTTGCCAACTGCGCGATTCATGGATCCAAAAGATGTAGCTGAAGCCGTTTACATGGCATATTCCATCAATGAACACACTGTAATGGAAGAAATATTGATGAGGCCGATCCTGGGCGATATTTGATGGGGAGTTTCCGAAGTTTGCGAGGGTCATTTTATTGTCATGGCCAAATTGCATAGGGGATATAGCCGTTTTTTCTTATATTTGCGTTTAAGAGAATTTAACAAGATGAAAAAATCATTACTTTCATTGGTGGCTATGATGGGATTGACCACAGCCGCTATGGCTCAGGCTCCCGGTTTCGATGTGCCAAAAGAGCAGAAAAACATCAAGGTAAGCAAAACAACTTACATGTTGAAAGACAAGGCATTGACGCCAACTCGTCGTGCTGAAAGCTACAGCAATTGGTATGAGTTTACCAAAGCGTATGAAGAAAACGAGTTGTTGGGTCAAACGTTGAGTGGATTTGTAAACTTCATTCAACCTGATACCAACTTGTGTATGGTATACAGCGATGGTACCAAATCAAAATTGGGATTCCACATCGTGGGAACAACCTTCGATCCAAAGGATTCAACCTTCTTGAACAAAGCAGAGGTATTGACACGCTTCAATCCCTACACAGTAGATACTTTGGCATTTACCCAATTTTACATCCGTCAAATTGACCAAGTGAAGATTGGTGGTAACATGGTTGATGTCGTAGATACTGTATACATTCAATATTTCAACATTACAGGCATCAAAGTCGGTGGTTACACGTTTCAAAGCAATCCTGGTGTGACTTACCGTTATGGCACTCCCTCAGTGGATAAGTTGTCTTATAAATCATTGTTGAACAGTGCTGCGATCAAAACCGACACTCTGTTGTTGACCAAGGACTATGCCGACAGTGTGGTGATGGAAAATGGCGTTCCTAAGTCTTTCTTCGGTCGCACATTCGCTTCTCTACCCAATGTAACTTCTAAGTCAACCAACGGTGCTGACGGAACAACCACCTTGTTTGCTTTTAGCGTTGTATATCAGCCAATGGTGAAAGCGGCCTTGGGCGATACGGGTATGGCTTACAACGGCTCCACTGTATTCAAAAAATACAATATGTATGGTGTTCGTTTGGCTTCTTTGGATGGCCATGATCAATCTATTACTTCAACCAACAAAATCAACAACATGTTTGTATCTAACTTCCAAGTTCGTTATGGTCAAACTTTGTTCGGTTTCTTGAAGTCTTACTTGCCAGGTACTGTTTTTGGTAACACCATTTTCTTCCCTAGCTTCATCCATTTGACCACTCCCAACTTGTCTACCAAAAATGTAGTTGCAGGTTTGTCTGGTGTTCAAGTATATCCTAACCCAGTGGCAAGCAATGCTTCTGCAGATGTAGTGTTCGATTTGACAGCGCCATCAGCGGTTAAAGCTGTAGTTACTGACTTGAACGGTCGTGTGGTAAGTACTTCTGCTTCTGTAAATTGCATCGCTGGTCAGAACGCCATTTCTGTTAGCACCCAAGGATTGTCAAAAGGTATCTACATGGTTACTGTTGAAAGCAATTTGGGTCGCATGAGCAGCAAATTGACTGTGAACTAATTCTCTTGAGAATCATATGAAAAGAGCCGGGCTTGCCCGGCTCTTTTTTTTATCCCTGCTTGAACAATAATTTAGCACGACATTTGCTCATACAAAATCATGAATATTCGCTGTCTCCTGTCCGCATTGTTGATTCAGTTGGGGGTTACGAATGCAGTCGCCCAAACACTCAATGGATTGCAAAATAGTAATTTTGGCGGCGTTCACAGCGTGTATAGCAATCCCGCATTGTTGACTTCTATGGCCTATAAACGCCATGCCAACATGTCTACTTTCAGTGCGGAAGTCAATACCAATCTCGTGTCCCTCACAGCGCCATTTACCCTATGGCAAGCCCTCAATGCCAATGTGCCCGCGAATTATCTCAACGAGAAAGGCAAAGTGGCGTGGAAAAATGAATATCTCCAAAGTTACCCCGTGGGAATGGAAGGCTGGGCGTTTATGGGTTTGGAGTGGCGCGGTCCGTCTTATGCAAAACGAATAGGTCAAAGGGCCGTATGGGCTACCCACAGTCGCTCCCGCAGCAACATCGCCATAAAAAATGTCTCCGACGCCACGTTGGCTTATGCCCGTGTGTTGATTGATAGCGGCAGAAATAACACCGCGGGTCTTCAATTGTTGCAGTCTGCCAGCAATCCATTTTCCTTTCAAGCCAACGCCTACCAAGAGTTGGGCGCCTCTTTTGCCTACGCCTTGGTGGATGCCAAAAAGGTAAAAATATCCCTGGGTGCCACTGCCAAATACATCATGGGATTGGGACATGTTTCCCTCATCAGTCAAGGCATGAAAGTGAATACCTTTGGTCGTGATTCTCTGGTGATTCAAAACAGCGATTTGGAGGTTTCCTATTCCCAGACCCAAGTGCTTCAACGGATGATGCGGGGTGCTATTTTGGGTGGTTTGCCATCTTTCAGAGACATCATCGGCAATGGGGTGGGCTTTGATTTTGGAATCAGCGTAGAAGGTGGAAAAGGCGGATCCGTGGTGCAATTCAAAGAGCGATGGCTGGGTGATCCCACTGTGCGTAATTATCGATGGCGCTTGGCGGCTTCGTTGATGGATTTTGGACAAGTGAGTTACAAGAATCAAGTCACGTCGTTTACCATGAGTAACACAACGCCTGTTACCTTGAAAACCGATGCCGCATTCCTCGGCGCCTTTGCACAAGGAAGTGCCGAAGGGTTTGGTTATTTGGAGCAATTTGCCCGCGACAATATGAATTATACCAAGGTGGCCAAAACGCAGTCTATCGCCTTGCCAACCCAATTGCAGATTCAAGGCGATTTGCGGTTGATGAGTCGTGTATATGCCTCGTTTCACTGGCAACAATCGCTCGTTGCGGCGAAAACCTTGGGTTTTAGACAGCCGTCTTCGCTTATCGTAAGTCCCAGAATCGAAACGAAATGGCTTGAGGTAGCAATGCCGATGGGACTTACACAAGATTACCGCAAAGGGAATGTTGGTGCATTTGTACGACTGGGACCGGTCTTCATGGGCTCTGATAACTTTGTGACCAACCTCATGTCCAACAACATCAAAGGCGTTAACTTCTATTTTGGTGTAAGTACTTCAGTGGGTAAATTCAAAAAGAAGTAGTCAAGGTTGGTGCCAAAAAAGGAGCCGTGTTAAAGAAATATCGCCCTGAATAATTTCAGTGCTTACAGTTCAAACAAAAGGCATCGCTACAGCGATTATTCTACACGGGTGATTTTTGCCCCCAAAGCATTGAGTCGCTCTTCAATGCGCTCATAACCACGGTCGATCTGTTCGATGTTCTTGATGGTGCTCTTGCCTTTGGCGCTCATGGCGGCAATCAACAAAGCAACCCCCGCGCGGATGTCAGGAGAACTCATGGTGATGCCTTTGAGTTGCGTTCTGCGATCCAAGCCGATGACTGTGGCGCGGTGAGGATCGCACAGAATGATCTGGGCTCCCATGTCGATCAGGTTGTCAACGAAGAACAACCGACTTTCAAACATCTTTTGATGAATCAGTACCGTTCCCCTGGCTTGGGTTGCGGTAACCAGGGCGATTGATATCAAATCGGGGGTGAAGCCTGGCCAAATTTGGTCGGATACAGTCAAAATAGAACCGTCGATAAATGTGTCAATTTCGTAATGATCCATCGCAGGGATGTAAATGTCATCGCCTTTGATTTCCAGTTTTACACCCAAACGCTGGAACATTTTGGGGATGATGCCCAACATGTCTACCCGACAGTCTTTCAAGGTGATTTCGCTTTGTGTGATCGCTGCCATGCCAATAAAGCTCCCAATTTCGATCATGTCTGGTAGGCAACGGTGTTCGCAACCATTCATGCTGCCAACGCCCTCGATGGTGAGTTGGTTAGAGCCGATGCCTGTAATCTTCGCCCCCATGCGATTCAACATCAAACAGAGTTGTTGCAAGTAAGGCTCACAAGCGGCATTGTAAATGGTGGTTGTGCCTTCGGCAAGGGCCGCGGCCATCAAAATATTCGCAGTTCCGGTAACAGAAGCTTCGTCTAGGAGCATGTAACACCCTTTTAGGCGATCACTGCTTACCTTATAGAAGTTGTTTTCCGCTTGAAATTCGAACTTGGCGCCCAAGTTGATGAAGCCCTCAAAATGTGTATCCAAACGCCTACGACCAATTTTATCACCGCCTGGTGAGGGAATGTAGCCACGACCAAAGCGCGCCAACAGCGGACCCACAATCATGATGGATCCACGCAATGCAGCGCCCTGCTTCTTGAATTCGGGACTGTTCAGAAATTCGAGGTTGATGTCGTCTGAAATGAAGGTGAAGGAACCGCGCTCATTGCGGGTAACCTTTACGCCCAAACTCTGCAACAACTCAATCAATTTCAAAACATCCCTGATTTCGGGAATGTTTGTGATGGTTACAGGTTCGGCTGTGAGTAGCACAGCGCAAATGACTTGTAATGCCTCGTTTTTGGCACCCTGTGGGATGATTTCCCCGCGGAGTTTGTGTCCGCCCTCAATTTCAAATATGGCCATGGGTTAGAATCTGCGGTAGTTTTTTCCGCGGTTTTTATTGTTCTTGTTGTTTTTGTTGTTGCTGCGTCCGAAGTGCTGCGGCTTCTGCTGGGCAGGTCTTCTAATGCTCACTGTGGTGTCCGCACTTACCACCAATTCTGATCCTTCAATATTCAATTGTCCTTTGGATAACGTTTTCAAGTGGTCGGCAATTACTTCATTGCTTAAATTCTCGTTGTTCCAAGCCTTGCAAGAATTATACATGAATGAGGCAATCATGTTTACCAAATCTTGTTTTAATTCGCCATCTTCCATTTCCGCCGCTCGATCAATCATCATTTGGAGGTTTCGACCATAAAAACGGAAGCGGATGCCGCTGGAATTGTAGCCCAAATGTTCAGGCCTTACGAATTCTTTTTTTACCTGAACGATTTCATATGGACAGTCAACATCCAATTCGTAATCGGCAATTTGGAATATATGTCCCCACAAAATCTCTTTGTAATTCGCCTGCTGTTTGATTTCGGGGTTCAAAGTGGCCATGATTTGGGCCAGATTGTGCACCCAAGAGGTTCGCTCTTCTTTGCTGGGCAAGGATTTGATGTGGTCGATGTACTCTTGCACGTGACGTCCGTACTCGGCGATGCCTAATGCGGTTCTTTGGGTATTGTAATCGTCTTGGAGCGTAAGCATGTATATGCAAAATAACACAGAACCAATCAAATAAAATCCAAAACTTTCCCGCAGTTGTCGTGTTTGTTATACAAGCAAGACACATGAAAAATCAAATTGTTTCTGAATACGTGAAATACTGCCTCAAAGAGGGGCATGCACCTGCCAACGTGTATCAATTGTGTGAGCATTTGAACATGGAGGAAAACGAGTTTTACCATCATTTCGGGAGCCTGGAAAAGGTAGAAGAATCGGTATTGGTGATGCGATGGATGTCGGTAGCCGATAAATTCGCCCAAGACGATCAATTTGCGGCATATGGATTGACTGAGAAGATGTTGACGTTGCATTTTGCCTTCATAGAGAGTTTGCGCGATATCCGCAGCTATTTGTTGTGGAAATTCAAGGATTGGAAAAACCCAATGGACCAAGTAAAAGGGTTGATGGCCTTGCGTGAAGCTTTTCAATCTACAGTGAAACCATTGCTCGATATGGCGAGTAACCAAGGCGAAATCCCCGACCGCAAAGTGGTTTCCAAGTTGAATGTTGAGGCATTGGGAATGAACTTGGCTTTCGTGATGCATTTTTGGCTCAAAGATGATTCCGCCGATTTTGAACGCACCGATGCTTGTATTGAAAAATCGGTACAACTCACCATGGATTTTGTGGGCAGAAATGCCGTGGATAAACTCTTTGATTTTGGCAAATTCTTGATCCAAGGATTTCAGCGATGATCGATACCCAAGACAAAATTCCTACCTCCAAGGTAGAACGTGCCATGAAATTGGTAGGTGCAGGAGCGAAAATTGGTGGCAACTACTTAAAGTATTACGCCAAAAAAACCATCAATGGCGATACCACCAAAGAAGAATTGCACGCGAACAACGCCAACGATATATACCAATCATTGAGTCAGCTTAAAGGCAGCGCGCTCAAAGTTGCGCAAATGTTGAGCATGGATAAAAACCTGCTTCCGCGGGCATACACCGATAAGTTTGCACTGTCACAGTACTCGGCACCGCCAATGTCCGGGCCCCTGGTGGTAAGAACTTTCCAGAAATCGGTGGGGAAATCCCCTTTTGATGTGTTTGATCAGTTCAATACCCAATGCAGCGCGGCAGCCAGTATCGGACAGGTGCACCAGGCTCAAAAGGATGGCAAAACACTGGCAGTGAAAGTGCAATATCCCGGCATTGCAGATAGCATTCAAAGCGATTTGAAAATGGTGAAGCCCGTTGCCAATGCGATGTTTGGATTGCCTGAGAAAGAAATGCAGAAGTACTTCCAAGAAGTGGAGGAGAAGCTATTGGAAGAAACCAATTATACCCTTGAACTGCAGCGATCACAGGAGATTGCCATGGCATGTGCCAATATCCCCGATGTATTTTTTCCAACCTATTACCCTGAATATAGCAGTCCCAAAGTATTGGTAATGGATTGGTTGGCTGGCGATCACCTCAAAGAATTTCTCGATAAAAAACCATCGCAATCGGTGAAAAATCGCGTTGCTCAGGCACTGTGGGATTTTTACAATCACCAATTGCATACAGAATTGGCGATACATGCCGATCCCCATCCAGGCAATTTTCTGTTGCAAGAAGATGGTCGTGTAGGTGTGATTGATTTTGGTTGTGTGAAAGTGGTCCCGGAAGATTTCTATTATCACTACTTCCCCCTGCTGGTTCCTGAGATTCGCGAGAATCAAACAGTGGTGGATCAATTGTTGAGTCACATAGAAATCATTTTCCCCCAAGATTCTCCTGCCGTAAAAGAAGAACTGCAATCGGCTTTCCTCGAAATGACCGCATTGCTCAGTAGACCTTTTGAGTCAAAACAATTTCAGTTTACCCATGCGTTCATTGATGAGATCTATGCCAAAGGGGAGGAGATCTATCAGATACCCGAAGTCAAACGCCCAACCCAACCGCGGGGGAGTAAACACGCCCTCTATGTGAATCGGACCTACTTTGGCATTTACAGCATGATGGCGGACCTCAATGCATCCATTGAAATCAAATCAAATACTTGGTCTGAAAAACTGGTCTCTTACTGGATGCAAAAGGCTTAGAGCACAATGCCCAAGCTACAAAGTATCGCCCTGCCATCTGAAGTCATCAACCCAGGTCCTTGGTAACCTCCGGCGCGACGTGTGAAATACTTCGCGTTT
>JALQWO010000051.1 GCA_023258655.1 Bacteroidia bacterium | reverse complement strand
AAGTCTCATTACGAGGGATACCTCACGGAGGTGGGCGTGACGTATCAGGAGATTGATTTTCATATTAAGCATGTCAAACATTGGTCTTCGCATCGCCGTATCACAACCCCATGGTTTTTGTTGCCATCGAGCAGTAAAGTGATTCCTGAGCCTTTCGGACAGGTATTGATCATGGCACCATGGAATTATCCGTTTCAATTGTTGATGAATCCGTTGATTGGGGCGATTTCTGCGGGTAACCGGGCAATTTTAAGGCCTTCGCCCGAGGTGCCTCATGTTGCCGCTGTGATAGGGCAAGTGATTTCCGATGCGTTTTCGCCCGAGGAAGTGTTTGTTGTGCAGGGGAGCATTGAAGAAAACCAGTGGCTGTTGAAGCAGCAGTGGGATTATATTTTTTTTACGGGCGGACCGTTTCTCGGTAAAATTGTGGCCAAGGCAGCGGCCGAAAGATTGATCCCAGTGACATTGGAGCTGGGCGGTAAAAGTCCTGCCATCATTGAGCGGGGTTGCGATATGAAAACGGCCGCCAAACGCGTCATTTGGGGTAAGTCGGTAAATGCCGGTCAAACGTGTATCGCACCGGATTATGTATGGGTGCATCGCAGCGAAAAAGAGGCCTTCATCACTTGCGCCAAAGCGGCTTTGCTGGAGATGTACGGACAGGATTTGATGGAGAGTAAAGATTATGGTAGAATGGTCAACGAACGTTCTTTTGATCGGGTGAGTCAATATTTGGAGGGTGCGGAGGTTGTGTTGGGTGGAAAGGTAGACAGGGCAACAAAATTTATTGAAACCACGGTGATTGCGGTAGATGGGTGGAGTGCCCCTGCGATGTGTGAGGAGATCTTTGGTCCGGTGTTGCCATTGCGCACATACGACACACTGGACGAGGTGATTGCGGATATCAACGCCCATGAAAAGCCCTTGGCCTTGTATTTTTTTGGCAGCGATGCGGGTGCAGCGAAGGTATTGGCGAAGACGAGTTCTGGCGGCGTGAGCATCAACGACACCTTGGTGCACGTGGCCAATCATCACTTGCCATTTGGGGGTGTAGGGGGCAGTGGGTATGGCAGTTATCGCGGCCGACAAACCTTTGAGATTTTCAGCCATAAGAAGTCGGTGATGCGCTCACCCTTGTGGTTGGACGTGCCCATCAAATATCCACCCTACAAGGGGTTGGGATTGCTCAGAAGAATGTTGGGGTAATTGACCGCATTATTAACCATAAGTTAACGCTTGGTAAGGTTGTCGTAATCTTTGGGTAACATGACATAGTCAATTTTGCACCATGCAAAATGCTATGCGTAAAGTTGTTGCCGTTGCCTTGTTTGTATTGATGTTAAATGGGTTGCAGGCCCAATCAAGCAAGGGTTTGTTGATAGGTCGCGTTATGTCTGAGACAGGCCGTCCGTTGGTGGGTGCGAAGTTGTTTGTGGCGGGTACCCAAGATTCAGGAGTTACCGATGTGGAGGGTAAATTTTCATTTGCCGTAGTGGTAGGTGCTAAAAAAGTATTTGTGGAAGCGGAGGGACATGATGTTTTCGAAGATTCTGTTTTGATTGTTGCGGACAAGGACTGTTTTTTGAACCCGGTGTTGACGAAGGCGACGGTGATGGGAACAGCGGAGATTGTAAAAAAGAAAAAACCAAAAGACAATACGGTTACCGCAGCCATTCAGACAAAACAATTGTCTTTGGGCATGGTGGAGGCGATTAGCGCAGAAGATTTTGCAAAAACCACGATTAGAACTACATCGGATGCCATCAAGCGTATTCCTGGTGCAACAATTTCAGAGGGTAAGTTTGCCAACATCCGCGGGATGTTTGATCGATACAATGCGGGTTATTTGAACGGGGCTCCTTTGCCGAGTACGGAGAGCGATCGGAAGGCCTTCTCCTTTGATGTAATTCCAGCGGCTTTGTTGGATAACATCGTGGTTGTGAAAAGTGCTACACCCGATGTGATTGGTGACTTCGGGGGTGGTATCATTCAGATTAATACGAAGAGTGTCCCAGAGAAGTTCATTCAAACGGCTTCGATTGGTTTTCAATACAACAGCATTACCACCTTTCAGCAGATGAATGCATTTTCGTTGGAGGGAAGTGAGTTTTTGGGTTTGCCATCCGGTAAACGCAGCATTCCGGTATTGGATCCAGCGATGAAATATGAACCGCACACAACGGCAAGTGATCCCGCTTTGAACGCCCGCGAAACGCTGAAGTTCAACAACGACTGGAGCATGAAGCAAGTAAATGTGATGCCTGCACCGCGTTTTTCCTATTCTTTGGGTAAGCCCTTTAAATTGGGTAAAAAAGAAGCGGGTTTATTGGTGAGTTGGAATTATGCGTTATCGCCCAAGATGAGTGAGGGATTGGTGGTGTCCAAAGACTATAGCACCAACTATACCTATAAAGAGTTCAATGACAATATATTAACGACCAATGTACAAAATGGTGGCGTGGTGAATTTGAGTGTCAAGTTGAACAAGAAAAACCGATTGGATTTTCGCAATTTGATGAGTTTGACTTATGATGCGGGTTCAACATCGCGTGCGGGTTTGAGTGATGCCGACAATGGCATGTACGGTGAGGGGTATTCGAATCAGGTAAATTTTAACCGGCTTTTCAGTAGCCAAGTGAATGGTTTGCACAGTTTTGGTAATGACAAAAGCAAGGTGACTTGGGTGTTGAATTTTGGAAACACCTATCGTTCAGTCCCCGACTTCCGTATTGCCAACTATGCATTGCCCGATGGTTTGCGTGAAAATAGGCAGTTGGTTACCAATGCATTCTTTAATGCTGGAACGGGAAGGTTTTTCAGCGACATGAATGAAACGAATGTTTCGGGAAGCGCTGATTACAGCTATGGCTTTTCCAAAGGCAAAACAAATCACCAGGTAAAGACGGGTGTGTTTATTCAAAATCGAAACCGCGATTTTAAAAGCCGACAATTTGTCTATGCACCTGTGGGAGAGTATCGACCTTCGGATTCTATGCCTGCGCAGGATTTGGGCGCTTCAGCCATATCGGCGAAGAATTTGTATTTGATTGAAAAAACGGCCTTGGACAAGGATCTGTATGAGGGGAAGAGTGCCTTGGCGGCGGCTTATGCCATGGTAGAAAATCAATTGCCCTTGTTCAAGACAGGTAAGAAAATTAACTACTTGAAATTTATTTATGGCTTACGTGTAGAGCGTTTTAGCCAGAGTTTGAACAACGAATATTTCCGAAAATCTGGCAAGGTAATGAGTGATTTGGGTGTGAATGTTGATTGGCTGCCTTCTTTGAATGTGATTGCGCCGTTGACGGAGCGCAGCAATTTGCGGATGGCATATTATCGCACAGTCAATCGACCCGAGTTGCGTGAAATGGCGCCGTTTGCGTTTTATAATTTTAGCATCAACTCTGAAGTTTTGGGAAATACGGGCTTGCGTCGGGCCTTCATCAACAATGCCGATGTGCGCTGGGAGGTGTTTTCAAACAAGCAGGACATGATCAGTATTGGTGCCTTCTACAAAGAGATTTTGAATCCCATTGAAGTCAATTTGGATGTGTCTCAGGCCTTAATTCGAACTTTTACTTATGGTAATGAGTCCAGAGCAACCAACCTTGGAACGGAGGTAGAGGTTCGTAAGAATCTCGGTTCCTTAAATCCCGGGATGAAGTGGTTGCGCGATTTGACCTTCTATGGCAATTTTGCGTTGATTCGCTCAGCAGTTTCTTTCTCGGGTAGTTCGAGCAGTGTGGCAAATCGTCCGTTGCAAGGACAAAGTCCGTATGTGGTAAACGCGAGTTTGTTCTACGAACACAAAGGATGGCAAATCAATACGAGCTTTAATAAAATTGGACAACGCATCGCGTACATCGGGGTTGCACAAGCCATTCAGCCATTTGGTGCCGACATTTATGAGTTTGGTCGCAGTATTTGGGATGTGCAGTTTGGTAAGGAGTTGGGCAAGGACGGAAAGCTGGGAACGGTGAAGTTGACTTTGGGCGATTTATTGGCACAGAAAACCGTTTTCTTCCAAGATTTGAATAATAATGGAAGGTATGATGAAAAGGCTTGGACCGATGCGGATAAGAACGGAGATAATACTTTGTTTAGTTTTACGAACGGACGTCAAGCGACCATTTCTTACACATTCAAATTCTAAGATTTTTTAGTTCGGCTTGCTCAATTTTGAGCGATGATAGATGGGGTAGCAACGAGGTTGTTACCCCATTGTTAATTAAGCGGGACAGAGTTAATTATTGTTTAACGCTATGGTGAATTTGGCGTAAGTGCAAGGATGGAATTTTGTAATGAATAATTAAACGTATGAGAAAAATTACTTTGTTGTCGATTGTTGTGGCCATGGCCAGTCAATTGAACGGACAGTTCATCCAAATGGTCAATTATGCAGGTGCATTGAGCAGCGATGCAAGTGAGGATTGGACAAAAGGTTGGACAGAGTGGAATCCCAAGCAAACTTCTTACGGTGTTGCCACCGAGACCACCACATTGAACGATGCGTCTGGCATCAAAAACATTACCGGTACGGTGACATTGGATGCATCGAAGGTGTATTTGTTAACCAGTACGTGCGTCGTTCGATCTGGTGGTAAATTGATTATCCCAGCGGGTACGGTAGTTCGCGGGGTTGCCGATTTGACCGCTACGCCAAAGTTATATGCTACATTGGTGATTGAGCGTGGTGGTTCTATTGAGATAAACGGAACCTCAAGCAATCCTGTGGTCTTGACATCGAACAAAGATGCCGGTGTGAGAGATCGCGGTGACTGGGGTGGATTGGTTATCTGCGGTAAGGCTGTCAATAACCAGAGTGTAGACGCACAGTTGGAAGGATTCAATAACGTAGCGGTAGACAATACTTTGGGTAAATATGGTGGAACCGACGATGCAGACAACAGCGGTGTGTTGAAATACGTGCGCATTGAGTTCGCGGGATTGGCATTTGAGCCAAACAAGGAGGTAAATTCTTTGACCATGGGCTCTGTGGGTTCGGGCACCGTCATCGAAGGGGTTCAGTGCTCGTTTGGTAACGATGATGCTTTTGAGTGGTTTGGTGGTACTGTAAATTGCAAGAAGTTGATTGCTTACAAGACAACCGATGA
Source organism: Bacteroidia bacterium (assembly GCA_023258655.1). Classification (GTDB taxonomy): domain Bacteria; phylum Bacteroidota; class Bacteroidia; order NS11-12g; family UBA955; genus UBA955. The sequence continues at coordinate 4,439 of JALQWO010000051.1, read as the reverse complement.
CGATTTTGACACTGATTTTGGATACAGGGGTGCTGTTCAGTTTGGTATTGCAGTGAAGGATACAGCTTATTTTGATTTGAGTTGGAATGCGCCTTCAGGTGCTTCAACTTCAGAGACTTTTGAGAGTGACAATGATGCGGCAGGTTCTGGTAAGTTGCCCTTGACAGCCGCTGTTTTTTCAAATATTACTTGTGTAGGCCCTGTTCCTTTGGACAAAACTTACGCAGATTTGAGTGCGACCCACAAAGGTGCGTTCCGCAGGGGTGCTCGAATCCGTCGTAACAGTCGTTTGAGTATCGTGAACTCTGTGTTCATGGGATACAGAAACTTCGTGATGTTCGATGGTGATAGTGTGTTGACGGCTTCTGGTGTAAAATCAACGACTTTTAGCGAGACTGGTAACGTATTGCGCAACAATTTTATCGCCAATACTTCTGCCGCCGCTGCTTCTGGTACGACCAATACAGGTTTGGCAGAAGTTGATAGCAAGAATACGCCGGCCGCGTTGGATGCATGGTTACGCGATGCAAAAAACAGCAACAAAATTGACGATGTGAGTTATGCCTCGGGTGCCATTTTGGTTGATCCGAAAAATGCTACTGCCCCTGATTTCCGTCCGGTGGTGGCTTCGAAAATCAACACCATGGCGAATTATGAGTTGGCTATTTTGGGGAAGTTTGGTACGTTTAGTACAGTGAAATCTGTAGGAAACATGGTTGTAACAAACGCTTATCCAGTACCCGCTTCGGACAAGGTGAATGTAGAAATTTACTCGACCCTTACCGCGGATGCGTCGGTTGATATCATCGACATTACGGGTAAAATAATTCTGAAGTTGGGTGTACAGACCATGATCCCTGGAGGCAATTTGATCACGGCTTCGGTGGCGGATTTGAATGAAGGACTGTATTTCTTGAGTGTGGTTTCTAATGGAGCCAAGGCAAGCTACCGATTCACGGTTTCACACTAGAAGAATTGAAAAGGATTTATCAAAGAGGGAGGGCGTTGACCTCCCTCTTTGCATTTGTGGGTTGTCATATTTGAAACCCCAAACAATCATTATGACGTAGGTGTAATTAGTGCACTACTGAAATCCACGGTGTCTGTATTTGCTCGCCGTTGTGCAGGAGCAGGATCATATACTGTCCCGCAGCCATGTTCGTCAAATCGATATGCACTTGGTTTGCTTGGTTGCAACGCCCGTTGGACAATGGAATTTTTCTTCCTTGTAGGTCTATCGCCAATACATCAACATTCCCCTGCCAATGCTGGAGTTTTTCATGTTCGATGGTTATCAGCCCAACACAGGGATTGGGATAAACCATTTGTTCCCATCGGATTGAAGGGGTTGTAGAAGCGAAAATCATTTGCTGCGATGCACTGTTGCTGCGGGCTCCGATGAAAGGTTTGATGCCAAATGAAACATGATTGCCCCAAGCTTGGGAGTAACTTGCCTTCCAATCGTTGTAGGTAAAGCCATAGTCTGAGGGGAATTTCCCATTGTAAAAAGGGTCGTTTTGCATGGATGTATCGATGAGTTTGGCGATATAATCCAATTCTTGGTACAGACTGTCGATGTGGTAAGGGTCTTTCATGTGCTCTCGGATATAAAATTCATACATCCGCTTGTATTGTGGCAGGGCGAAAAGTTTGTAGGTAAGGGGTGCTGCGCTATTGGCTTTGTTGCCCCAATTGTGTATGTTTCTTGTGTTGATATCAGGGAATCCCCAATGGATACCGAAGGTGTTGTCCATGTCGTAAGGCAAATACACGAACTTTCCAGTTTTCATGTTGTGGTAGAGCCAATAATTGTTTTTGTTGGCGAAATAGTTGTCCCAATGTCCGATGAGTACCTCCATGGCGAGTGTTTTGAGGTAGGCTTGTACGTCGAAGAGTCTTTCGATGCGTGGGACAAAAGAATCTGTGGGGGAGTTGTTAATGGCGTTGATGAAATTGACCAAGTCGGTGTAGTCATCCGCCGTTTCGTTGGTTTTGAGGTCGTAGGCACTGTCGGTGCCATTGAGTATGTCCTTGTAGGTTTGTTGTGAAGCGCCTTTCCATGTGAGATCGGCTGGCCAAGAACATTTGTATAGGTTGCCGGTATTGTCGCCAAAGCGCGATTGTACAAACGTTTTGTCGATGAATTCACTGTTGTTGCGAATGCCCCAGTATTCTCCGTTGATGTATAGTCGGACAAGGTTGCCTCGGATGCTGGGATTGTAGGCTTGGTTCATGGCGTGGGCGGCAAGGTATTCCCGAGACATGGAAGGGTCGTTGTGATTGCCATTGATGTTGAATTTTTTCAGGCCTTGGAAAGTCTGAGCGGCGAATTCATCAAAATCGATGCGAAATCCTTTGCGTTTGGCAGCGCGAGAGGTATTTCCTTTGAGACGCATTCCCACTTTGTGTAGGGTGTCTTCGTTGTCGTAAACAAACAAGGCGGGATAGCTGTGGTCGGAATACCAATTTTCTTTCAAGAGCATTTGGCTGAGTGAATCAGGGTGGATCCACAATTGAATGCTATGCAGTTTGCGGTCGAACACGGTACCTGGTTTGGGGTATACGGCAGATTGTCCCATTGCACGGGGTGTTATCAGCCACAGAAAAACCCAAAGGAGAATTGAACGTCTTTGCGATTGCATGAGAAGGAGGTAAAGATACAAAAGAGATGGACTTGAAGGGATGTTGATTTGGCCCTTCGTTTCAATCGGTTGCATCGCATTAAAAATATTGTTATATTGCAATGTGTAAATGTCAATGACCTTTTTGAAAAAATTGAAAAAATCAGGAAATGCTGAATTTGTTTGGTTTGAATTTATATTGTAATATTGCAATATGGGATTAAGTAAAACGGAATTATTTGAAGAAAAGGAAAATGCGGTGGCGGATATCGCTCGGGTACTGTCTCACCCTGCCCGTGTGGCCATTCTTCAGCACATCATCGATACGGGAAAGTGCGTGAATAGTGAGTTGGTCAAAGATTGGGGCCTGGCCCAACCCACGGTAACGCAACACCTCAAAGAGCTCAAAGCGCTGGGTTTGATCAAAGGTCGCGTGCTGGGGAAGCAGGTGAACTATTGTATCGATCAGGCCAAATGGAAAGAATTTCGTACCTTGATGGTGGATTTTTTATACCAAACACCCCCGGAAGACATTTCTTGTGATTGCTAACCCATGAAAAAACTGATATTTAGCCTTTTTGCTTTGATGACGATGAATCAACAAACATTTGCACAGTCGTTCGAGGTGCTCGACAATTATTGGAAAAAAGTAGAAGCCAACCTTGCGGCTGTTCCGGCTGATCGCCAAGATGAATTGAAATCGATGGCAAACTACATCGCCAAGTCCCTCAAGAAGGACAGTTCCGTGAACCTGATGTTCATTTGTACACACAACAGTCGGCGTAGTCACTTTGGGCAGATTTGGGCCGCTGCCGCCGCCTACCATTTGCAAATTGCCGGTGTGACCACTTATTCTGCAGGCACCGAGGCCACTGCATTTAATCCCCGGGCCATTGCAGCGATTGAAAGAACTGGGATGGTTGTGGAACACATTCCCGATCCGATTTTATTGCAACAACTAGATACTTCCAACAAGCAATTGCGTTTTGTAAATGCCGTAGATCTCAACAATAAGGTGATGATGATCACCGCTGGAAAAGGGGCCAAGCCCATTTTTTGTTTTTCTAAAACCATCGATCATCCGCTGAATCCATCGATGGATTTCGGCGCGATCATGACTTGCTCTTCGGCCGACGCGGCTTGTCCAACCGTTCGTGGCGCTGATTTTCGTGTGGCCATTCCCTACATCGACCCCAAAGTGTCTGACGGAAAGCCCGAGGAGGCCGCCACCTACGACGAGCGTTGCTTGCAAATTGCCACGGAAATGTTGTGGGTGATGAAAGCGGTGAAAAAACAATTGTAAACAGCACTACAATCATGAAAAAACTGTCTTTTCTGGACCGATACCTCACCCTGTGGATTTTTTTGGCGATGGCGGTGGGCGTTGCCATAGGATATATTCAGCCCAGTGTGGCCCGCGCTATTGAATCGATGAGTGTGGGGACAACAAACGTGCCACTAGCCATCGGATTGATTTTGATGATGTACCCGCCCTTGGCAAAAGTGAATTACAGGCTGTTGCCTGCGGTGTTTCGCGATACCAAAACCCTGGGGGTGAGCTTGCTACTCAACTGGATCATAGGCCCCGTATTGATGTTTGTATTGGCCTTGGTTTTTCTACCCAATCAACCCGATTACATGGTTGGTTTGATATTGATTGGTCTCGCCCGTTGCATTGCCATGGTGTTGGTTTGGAACGATTTGGCTGAGGGAAGCAAAGAATACGGTGCGGGTTTGGTGGCGATAAACTCGCTGTTTCAGGTGTTTGCCTACAGTTTTTACGCTTGGTTGTACATTACTGTATTGCCACCATATTTT
>JALQWO010000050.1 GCA_023258655.1 Bacteroidia bacterium | reverse complement strand
AAGGAAAGAGAAATTCGACGAATCATCCTTACACGTCCTGCAGTTGAAGCTGGTGAGAATCTCGGATTTCTTCCCGGCGATTTGAAAGACAAAATTGATCCCTACTTGAGACCCCTCTACGATGCGTTGGAAGACATGATTCCCAACGACAAACTCAAGAGCATGATTGAAAGTCGAACCGTGGAAATTGCCCCATTGGCCTTCATGCGCGGTAGAACCTTAGACAATTGCTATGTGATTCTCGACGAGGCCCAAAATAGTACGGATCTGCAGCTGAAAATGTTTCTCACCCGAATGGGACCCAATGCCAAACTGATTATCACGGGTGATCTCACGCAAGTGGATTTGCCACGGAAACAGCAAAGCGGTCTGCATCGCGCCTTGCGGTTGTTGAAAAATATCAAAGGAATCAGCATGATTGAATTGGATACCGATGACGTAGTAAGACATCGACTCGTCAAGGAAATTGTACATGCCTACGATCGTGACGCTGAATGTGAAAAAGATTCAAACGAGAAGCATTGAGGTCCCAATAAATTTGTAACCACCACGATATGACCCTGAAAGCACTGTCGGCCACACAATTTCAATTTGAAAATCAAACCCATTTTTACAAAGGGAAAGTCAGAGATGTGTACAGCATCGGAACCGATTTGTTGGTCATGGTGGCTTGTGACCGGATTTCTGCTTTCGACCATGTGCTGCCGCGTGCCATACCCCACAAAGGACAGGTGCTCAATGCGATAGCAGGGTTGTTTTTGGACAAAACAAAAGACATCGTACAAAACTGGAAAATCGCGATGCCAGATCCTCATGTTACCATCGGTTATCGCTGCGATGCTATACCCGTGGAATTTGTCGTTAGAAATTACTTGACAGGGCATGCCTGGCGCGTTTATAAGTCCGGATTGAGAACGTTGTGTGGAAATGTGCTGCCGGAGGGACTAAAAGAAAACGATCAATTTCCACAACCCATTGTCACCCCCGCGACCAAGGCGTCGGAAGGACACGATGAGGATACCACCTATGACGAAATCCTAGAAAAGGGTATTTTGACCCAGGCCCAATTGGATGAGTTGTACCGAATTTCTTTGGCATTGTTTCAGCGGGGTACAGAAATCGCGGCAGAAAAAGGATTGATTCTGGTGGACACCAAATATGAATTCGGCATGCGAAATGGTCAGATTGTGTTGATCGATGAAATTCATACACCCGACAGCAGTAGATTTTTTTATGCAGATACCTACGAAGACTTGCAACGAAACGGTCAGCCTCAACGTCAGTTGAGCAAGGAGTTTGTTCGGGAGTGGTTGATGGAAAATGGATTCCAAGGCAAAGAAGGGGAGGTGATCCCCCCAATGTCTGATGAGTTCGTCAACAGCATCACTGAGCGATACGAAGAATTGTATCGCGCCATGACTGGGGCTCCATTAGAAAGAAGGTCCTATGACCAAATTGAAATACAAATTGAAAACAGTATCAAACAAGCACTCAAACAGATTGAACATGAATAAATCATTCATCACACTTACAGCAACCTTGGGATTTGCGGGGATGGCCATGTCGCAGAATGTTTCCACCTATGCCGGTAAACAATACTTGGGCAGCGGCGATTACAACGCAACATCCAACAACAACCTGTTGGATGAATTATTCAGCTATCCATTGGGAATTGCAGTGGATAACAACAATCGCATGTGGGTTACTGATCAACACAACCTCATGATTTTGGATGGAAGTTTGAGTCGCATTCGCGGTGGATTCTTGGGTGATCCCACTTCGCCGGGTGCGATTGGTACAGACAATGGAACGGGTACAGTTTCGCGATTCAACACGCCACAAGGTGTAGAAGTCAATAAGAATACCAACGATGTTTATATCGTTGATACTGACAATGCCCTGATTCGCAAGGGGACCCAGTTTGTGAACGTATCCAATGGTACTGTGTTTACCACGGTAGCAGGCAATTATTCATTTACAGGAGACCACGTGGATGGTCTCACATCGGCGGCTTATTTCAGCTCGCCAACCGATATTGCTATCAACAGTGCCGGAGAAATGTACATCTGCGACTTTGGCAACGAGGTAATTCGCAAGATTTCTGGTGGTAAAGTAACCACCATCGCGGGAAAGCCGAAAACTTCGGGTGATGCTACTGGAGTGGGCGCCAATGCCCGTTTTTATGCTCCTACGGGTATTTGCTTGGAGAACGACAATTCTATGCTCATTGCAGACCGTAACAATAAGAAAATCAAACGATTAAACTTGAGCACGAACGAAGTCACCGATGTTATTACCACGGGTTTGAATTTTCCAACCGATGTGGTTGCGGTGAATGGCCGAATTTTTGTCGCCGATCAGTATTGTATCAAAGTGTACGATGGTTCTACGCTCAAGGTGTATGCGGGTCAGGAACTTGAGGTAGGCTACGTAGATGGCGCAGCCAAAGATGCCAAATTTGGCTTGATTAACTTGTTCACCTATCGCAAAGCGGATTCTGCCTTTTACATCTGCGATCAAGTAAACAATATCATTCGCCGTTTAACGCTTCAAGATCCTCCATCGGTGGCCTTCGCTGCAAACAAAACCGCTGTCAATGTAAATCAAACAGTAGCGTTGGTGTCTTCATGTACCCGCACAACTTCCTATACTTGGACAATCACGCCCAACACTTACACATTGCAGTCAAATTCAAAATTGACCGACAAAGATTTGTACGTTTCTTTCAATTCTACTGGTTCATATACAATAGCGCTTCAAGGGGCCAATTCATCGGACAAAACAACGGTAACGAAGCAGAATTACATCAACGTTTCAAATACATCCAACTTGAAGCCTGTTTGCGATTTCACAGCGGATGTTGTCACACCAAACAATGTTCAAACTGTGCGATTGTTTGATTTGAGCGATAATGCACCTACATCATGGCAGTGGACCATTAATCCAACTACCTTTTCATACATGAATGCGACCACCTCAACATCAAAGAATGCGGATGTGAAATTCAGTGCGTTTGGTACTTATTCTGTGACACTGAAAGTCACCAATACCACGGGAACTGATCAAAAGACAAAAACCAATTACATCACGGTGGCAGCCAATGCGAACAAGCAATTGAACAAGACTTTTGTCACTCTGTTTCCCAATCCAGCCAATGACAAAGTATCTGTTCGTGGTATAGAGGTTGTGTCGGAAGCCATGGTGATTGCTGCGAATGGAAGTCTGGTGAAATTGCGTACAGACGGTACGGATATTGATTTGTCGCAATTGTCTGTGGGTGTATACTTCTTAACCATCAAAGACAATACAGGTGGTGTGTACCAAACAAAATTGATTGTTAATCCTTGAGTTGGATTTCGAACATAACGCCAAAAAACCCGTTGAAAAACGGGTTTTTTTTGTTGGCTTTGTGGTCATTCGCCCTCGCCATGCTATCGCAACGGCTCGGGCGCACCATCACCCTGAAGGTGATTCAACAGCAAGTGTTGTTTAAGCTCCCCACAGACCAAATACAAGCCGCCGGTTTAACACAAGATATGGCTGTGGCCGGTTATTTTGCTCTGCTGATGTTGGCGCTGTCATGTTTGCCTTTCAAACGCATCTTGCTACCCGTTGTTCAATCCGTGTTTATCATCACGCAAGGACTTTTGGTTACCATCGATATTCATCTTCTCCAAACTTGGAATTCTCGGTTCAACCAATTGGCCATTAATATGCTTCAATTTCCAGAAGCAACCTTGCAATCGCTCTCCAATGGCCAGCGGTGGTGGGCCGCTCTATGCCTAATGGTTTTGGGATTACTCGCATACTTTGCGGCCAAAGGATTGTCCAAGTTGACCAGTCAACCCAATGTTCAATTCAAACCCTCAATATGGATATTGGTTGTTCTGTTACCCCTAGCAGCTGCAGCGCGCGGAGGTTGGCAAAAAATCCCCCTTAACACCGCCGCAGCGCACTTTGGTGCTGATCCTCTACAAAATGCCATTGCCACCAACCCCAACTGGAGTTTGATTGCCCTGTACCAGCAGCCATCACTTCAGCAAAGAGCAAATAAAGCCATCATGAATGCAGGCGTTGAGGACTTCGCCATGAAAGCCTACACCGGTCCTGACACATTCCCAGGTGGTCTCAAGCGCATGCCTCAAATCATCCGTAGGGGATCTAACGTGTTGTTCATTGTGTTGGAAGGCATCAATCAACATTGGTTGGAATCACATCAAGCCACTGCAGAATCAACGAAATATTTGGATGGGTTCCACACCAGACCCGAGAATCAATGGGAACCCCGAAAAACAGCCATGCCCAATTTGGTAAAACTGGCGCAAGAAGGCATGTGGTACAAAAGAGCCTATGCCACCGGCGATCGCACCGATAAAGGTTTGGCGTCAATTTTTACGGCTTGGCCATCTCAACCATGGCAAGGACTGTTGTTCCAACCCAGTAAATGGGGGTTGGTTTCATCGCAAAAATTGCCGGCCGAGTTTCTCCGCGCAGGGTATAGTACTGCATTCTTGTACGGGGGAGATCCTGCCTTTGCCAATATGGGTTCTTTTGCCAAATACATTGGGTTTGAAAGTGTGGTTACTCCGAAAAATCAGGAGGGTTCAAGTTGGGGTACACAGGATAAACAAATGGCTCCTCAGGTAATCAACCACCTGAAATCCATGAAACAACCCTTCTTTGCTGCTTGGCTCACCTTGAGTAGTCATGAGCCTTATGATGTGGTTGAAGGACAGGGCCTGACCCAAGCTGAGCGACTGAGAAAGTCCATTGAATACACGGATCAAGCCATTGGAGATTTGGTTAGGGGTCTAAAATCAGCAAACTTGTATGACTCCACTGTGTTGATATTTGTCTCTGACCATGGGAAAACAGTGGGATTGCCCGTTACCGAGGATTATGAACAAGAGTTTTTTAGAATACCCTTGATCATCACGGGCGGCCCTATGCGTGATATGTATCGCGGCGTGGCTCCCTACTTGGTCGTGAGTCAGACAGATATCTATGCCACTTTGGCAGAACAACTCCTAAACAATCCTGCAACCGTGCCCTTTTCGCGCAACATGTACTTTGCCAATCATCCCGGGATGGCCTTGTCGTTTACTGAAGGGAAAGCAGTTTTGGCAGCCACCGGTTTCCGACATTATTTGTTTTTGGATCATTTCAACCAAAAAACAGCCTCAGATTCCATCGTGTTAGGCCTTCAGTCTCGCATCATTCGAAATTATTTTTCGAAATAATGTAACTTTTTGACCTGTTCAATCGTATGATATTTTGTGGCATCAATTTTGCCAAAAGTTAGACATGCGTAAAAGATTGAAAAAGAACTTCACACTGATTGCCTTCTTGCTGCTGGTGAATGTGGTTGGTTTTCTATCTGCCCAAGCCTATTTCTCCGGAGCCAAAGGGTCTTCCACTTTTAGCACACAAGTACTATTAGAGTCGATATCCTTCAATCCCAAAATGATTGCCCCCGCCAAATGGCTGGAATTGGGAATAGACTTGCTGAAGAAGAATCGCTAATCCCCTGGAATGCCTCGACTGGGTTTTCAAAACGCCGTACACAAATTTTTCTCAGATTGTGAGAAGTCAATCTCCAAACACAAACTGTATCATGTGTTGTTTTGGATGTTGTATGCGTCACTCACAGCTTCTGTAATTCGCATTGGAAATTCCTGGTTTGATTCCTTTCAGCGTCAATTGCCCATTGTAGCAACACATGCTTTGGTGGTTTATGTGAATTTGTATCTTCTTCTGCCCAAATTGCTGTTGGTTAGGAATTATTTAACCTACATTTTGTCCATTCTGCTCCTCATTGCGGGTGCAACCTTTCCACTGGCCATTCTCACCCATAGTTTGGTTGCCAAAGAGGTGATTCAGGAAGAGGTTTGGTCTTCGTTTTTTTTGTTTTTAATCGCTGTTGGATTGTTTTTCAGTTTGATACTGTCCATGACCTTGAAATTTTTGAAAGAATGGTACGAGGATCAACAATCGAAAAGAGAATTAAAACAGGTGCAGTTGCAAACAGAACTGATGTATTTAAAATCGCAGATCAATCCCCATTTTTTGTTTAATTCACTCAACAATTTGTATGCCTTAACCCTGATGAAATCAGATTTGGCGCCCCAAATCGTGTTGCGTTTGAGCGACATTCTTCGCTATGTCTTGTACGAGTCAAGTGCGGGGAAGGTGGACATACAGAAGGAAATCCAACACCTACACGATTTTATTCAACTCGAAAAACTCCGTTTGGGTGAACGTATTTCTGTGAATCTCGACCTTGCAGAACCACACCAGGACTATAAAATTGAGCCCATGTTGTATCTCACGCTGGTTGAAAATGCATTCAAACATGGTGCACAATCGGAGGTGAGCCAGGGTTGGGTTCGTATAAAAGGTGAAACAACCAAAGATGGATATGCGCTGTTCGTCGAAAACTCCGTGGCGCCAAAACCCAACACGCAAAAGTCGGGAGGCATTGGTTTAACTAATCTTCGCAAGCGATTGGACCTGATTTATCATGGTAAATATCAATTGGAGATCACACAAGATGTTGATCGATATTCCGTTTCTCTCGTACTAACATTGTCATATGCATAACAAATCCATACGTTGTATCCTGATCGATGACGAACCCCTGGCCATTGAGGTGTTGAAATCCCACTTGCTTCAACACAGCAACATTGAGGTAGTGTCCACCTTTTCTAACGGGGTAGATGCCCTGGATTGGTTAAATAGCAACCAAGTAGATGCTGTCTTTACCGATATCAATATGCCAGGCATTTCTGGGTTGGATTTGGTGAAAAATCAATACCCTTCACCCCATGCGGTCATATTTACCACGGCACACCCCAATTATGCCGCAGATGCATTTGATTTTGAAGCCCTGGATTATTTGTTGAAACCCATTTCTCCGGAACGACTGGAAAAAGCCATAAAAAGGCTGGAGGAATACATGCAGATGAAAAAGGGTGGGGATGATGGTGTTTCATTGAAACCTGATTTTGTTTTCGTCAAGGTGGATGGACAACATCAAAAAGTCAATTACAGCGATATCCAATACGTAGAAGCTTTTGCGGATTACGTGAAAATTTGGACATCCAACGATAAGCGCATTGTTACCCTCCAAACAATGAGAAATATGGAATTGTCCTTGCCCAGTGAACTGTTTGTGCGAATTCATCGCAGTTTCATCGTGGCAAAAAGCAAAATAGAAGCTGTGCAGAATAACGCTGTTGTGATAGGAGGCAAGCAATTACCTGTGGGCAAGAACTACAAAGATTTGGTGCAGTCCATCGTGAACAATACACGATTGCGGTAGGGGAAGTTTCCATTTCCCCCAATTTGGGTCTTGTTGTCCCTTTTTTTTAGAACTTTTTTCTCGGTTTTTACACAAAATTGACAATTCTAAACAATTGATTTTCAATAGTTTGATTGTTGAATGTATCCGTAGTGTCATAATCATACTTGTTTCCACAACAAAGGATAAAATAAATGGCAATAGAATCAGTTTATAGAGCAAACCCTCGCGGGGCTAACCCTTAAACTGATAACTAAAGAAAACTACTACTGTGTCAAAACTTGATTACAACAAAATTAAAAACCTGGCAGCCGCCAAACGCATTCCAATCAAAGAATTGGCGCGTAGATGCGACTTGAGCGAGCAAGGTTTTCATTACATGTTGAAAAAACAAACCATGCGTGTAGACACCTTGGAAAGGATTTGTGAGACCTTGGAAATTACCATGGTTGATTTGTTTGACGACAACATGGACACTTCACATGTGCTTGGAGCCATTCCTCCTGCGAGTTCCGGTTCTTATTCTGACTTGATGAACAAGTTGGATACAATTATCGAGCTGTTGCGTGCTGAAAAATACGCGAGAATTGATTGATTAATTAATGGCCCTGATACACACTCAAGGCCTTTAATTTTAAGGATGTCCAATCCACATTCTTCTTCCAAGGACGATTCACTTGGGCTGCGAGCCAAGGAAAAGCGATTTCACTGGGAATATTACCAACGAGATCGTCTTTTGCCATAGGACAGCCTCCAAATCCCCCCAACGCTCCATCGAATCTTCTACATCCATGTGCGTAGGCGGCTTTTACCTTTTCCAAACTTTCAGATGGATTTGCATGTAGATGAACACCCAAGATAATGTGGGGCAGCCGGTGTTGAATGATTTCAAACAATTTCCCCAGGTCATCTCCGTTCGCAGATCCAACAGTATCTGCCAATGACAATGTGCGAATTCCCAAGGACGCAATTTTTGAAGCCCATTCAGCAACTTCTTGGGGACTCCATTCATCACCGTAGGGATTGCCAAAAGCCATGCTCAAATAGGCGACAACTTCTTTGCCAGAAGCTACTGCAATGTCTTGTATTCTCGCCAAACGCCTGAAAGCTTCTTCTCGTGAGGCATTGGTATTTCGCTTCTGGAATGTCTCGCTCACACTCAAAGGGAATCCCAAATATTTGATTTTGGGATAAGCCACAGCCCGCAATGCACCACGCTCATTGGCCACAATAACCAATAACTTCGTTTCCGTCTCTACCTCACTGATGGCTTGTATCACCTCCGCTGTGTCCGCCATTTGTGGTATGGATTCTGGGTTGACAAAACTGCCACAATCCAGTACATCAAAACCTTGAGCAAGCAGCGTTTTCAAATAGGCAACTTTTACCTCCGTGGGTATGAAGGTTTTGATGCCTTGCATAGCATCTCTCGGACATTCAACCAAAGTGAGTCCGTGAGTCATTGTCATGCCGCAATTTACTACAAGTAATCGAAGAAATATTGACTGATCTTTTTGTACAAATGCACACGATCTGGACCAACCACGTTGTGCTTGTGTCCCGGATAAACGAAATAGTCTAGTTGGGCATTTCTGGCTTTAACCGCCTTGTCAACAAACATCAAGCTGTGCTGCCAAACAACCACATCGTCATCGGCGCCGTGAATCATCAACAATCGACCTTGCAGCTTATCTGCATAACCCAGCAAATTGTTGTTCTTATATCCGTCGGGGTTTTCTTGTGGACGATCCATATAACGCTCTGTGTACATGATCTCGTAGAAACTCCAGTCAATCACAGGTCCACCTGCAACGCCCACTTTGAATTTGCCCGGAGTTCGGGTCATCAAACTGGTCGTCATGAATCCACCGAAGCTCCAACCGTGCACACCAACCCGGGTAGAATCGCACCAAGACTGAGATTTCAACCAAGCCAAACCGTCTAATTGATCCGCCATTTCTGCCGTACCCAACTGTCTGTGAACGGCGTTTTCAAAAGCCAATCCACGGTGTGCAGAACCGCGGTTATCCTGGGTATAAACGATATAGCCGTTTTCAGCCATGTAATGCATCCACAAATTACCACCGCCGAGCCATGAATTGGTAATCATTTGGGCATGAGGGCCGCCATATACGTACACCACCACGGGGTATTTCTTGTTTGGATCGAAATTGCTAGGATAGAAAATACGGGAGTATTGCTCAGTGCCATTCACCATTC
>JALQWO010000004.1 GCA_023258655.1 Bacteroidia bacterium | reverse complement strand
TTCGGCAATCCCAGTTCAACCCATGCCCATGGCCGCAAGGTAAGAGGCATCATCGAAGAAGCCCGCGGTACCGTTGCAAAGTTGCTGAACTGCACCCCTGGAGAAATTTTCTTTACCTCAGGAGGAACCGAGGCCGACAACCTCGCACTCCGTGGCTCGGTTGCCAAATTGGGCATCCAAAATATCATCTCCTCCGCCATTGAACACCATGCCGTTTTACATACCGTAGAAGAACTTCACCATCAACAGGGTGTGGGTTTGGATTTTGTAAAACTCGATGCTCAAGGACATGTAGACCTATCACATCTCGCAGAACTGCTCAGTCAAAAACCCAATGCCCTGGTCAGCCTCATGCATGCCAACAACGAAATTGGCAACATGATCGACGTGCAAGCTGTGGGTGAAATGGTTCACCAAGCCAATGGCATCTTCCATTGCGATACTGTGCAAACCATGGGACATTTTCCGTTCGATTTGGGTCAAGGACACATCGACTTTTTGGCCGGTGCAGGACACAAATTCAACGGCCCGAAAGGGGTAGGTTTCATCTATATCAACAAAAAGAACAAGATCGTTCCTGAAATTACCGGCGGTGCCCAAGAACGGGAAATGCGCGGTGGAACCGAAAACGTCATCGGCATTGTGGGCCTAGCCAAAGCATTGGAAATCGCCTACCGCGATATCGATGCGAAAAAGCAGCACATCACCCAACTGAAAACCACCATGATGGACCTGCTCCGCCAACAAATTCCTGGTGTGAGCTTCAACGGCGACCCCGAAGGACGCAGTTTATACACCGTTTTGAGTGTTTCCCTCCCACCCAATGAAATGTCGAGCATGTTGTTGTTCCAACTCGATTTGGCCGGCATCTCAGCCAGCGGTGGCAGTGCATGCTCCAGCGGCGCAACCGGAGGAAGCCATGTGATCAACGGGATTTGTCCAGGTACCGACCGCAGCACCATCCGCTTCAGCTTCGGCAAACACAACACCTTGGATGAAATCCAATACACAGTGAACCAACTGGCCACTTGGTACGGAAACAATTCATAATCCCCCTTCTGCTGATTCTCGCGGTCAGTTTTACCGCCTGTGCAACCCTTATCACAGGCAAGCAACAAGTCATTCATGTTGTGTCGAACCCCCCAGGTGCCAATGTGCATTTTTACCGCATTTTGGCCCCGGAATTCATTCCCAAAACCGGTGATGACAGCGTAGATTCCGAACCCGCGGAGCCCCAAGTCATTCGAACAAACCATACTTTAGATTCTGGCATTCACTGCATCACCCCCTGTTATGTGCGTGTGCCGCGCTTACAAACCGACACCCTGGCAATGAACGTGGAATTAACTGGTTATCAACCCGTAACCCATCGCTTCAAGAAAAAATGGAATGAGGCCAGTGCATTGAATTTTGTCATACCTTGGAATTGGATGATCGATGCCAACAACGGCGCCGTGATTCGCTATCCCCAACCCGACACCTTTCTTCTGCAAGAAGTCAAAAAAAGGCAGTAATTTTGCAACCACAAATGCCCATCCTTTACCTCACACGGAAAGAACATTTTAACGCCGCCCATCGGTTGTGGAACCCCAATTGGACCGACGAGCGCAATTACACCACATTCGGAAAATGTGCAAATCCCCATTACCATGGTCACAATTTTGATTTGTACGTGTGTGTCAAAGGTCAGCCCGATCCCGAAACCGGCTGTGTCATGGATTTGAAGGTCTTAAAAGTCATTATCCGCGAGGAAGTCATCGACCATTTGGACCATCAAAACCTCAACCTCGATGTACCTTGGCTCGCGGGAAATATGCCCAGTATTGAGACCGTGGCAGTGGCCATTTGGCAGCGATTGAGCCCCAAACTCCCTGCTGGTGTAGCGCTGCACAAAATCACCCTCTGGGAAACCCAAAACAACTTCGTAGAATACTACGGAGAGTGATACCATGAAAGCTTTCATCCTTCGGTTGGTGAATACCGAAAATGCGCTGCGTGTGGCGGCGTTGTTGCTGTTTATGCATCTCACCATCACCGACGGTTTGCTCTGCACCACCGATACAGGGGCCTATTTACAGACCATCAGCAATATCGAGTCGCATGGACTAGCCGCTGCAATTCCCATGGATCGATCGGTGTTTTACGGACTTTTTCTCTGGGCTGGAAAACACTGGTTTGGGCTGTCGCCATTGCTATCTGTGTTCGGCATTACGCTAAATCCACCCCATGTTTTCATCATTCTACTGATTCCTTGTATTTTGTTACTGACGGGTCTCCTATACTGGTTGGAATTTGGTTTTAAGCAACATATGACTTGGATTGTTTTGGTTTCCATGACGATAGCAACCGGCCTAACACCCTTGCCGTGGTTTGTGTTTCAGGTCATGCCCGACATTTTTACGTCCTTGGTTTTTGTCTATGCGATGCTTTTCCTCAGTCATGAATCGCGGAGCACCAAAATCTTGTCCGCGGTTGTGGTCGTGTTCTCAACATTGATGCACCACTCCCACCTGCCCTTGCTCACTGCGTTCGCTGCGGGCATCCACTGCATCAAACCCCTGCGGAGCCAGCTCAATTTCTCGACCCAACAAACCAAACAACTCTTTGTCCTGAGTTTTCTGCCCTGGATCATCACCCTCTCCCTCAACCTATGGGCCGGGAACGGATTCACCCCCTCCAAAGGAAGCCATGTATTTCTGATGGGCAAACTTTGCGAAAATGGCGTACTCAAAGCCTACCTCGATGAAAACCCCATCGACCAGAACACACTCGCCCTATCTCACCCCGAAATTGCCACGTTTTATCAGCACAAAAACAACCTCCCACAACACGCATGGGACTTTGTTTGGAACGACCAGCCTTTGTTAGGTCCAACCGGCGGATGGCACCACAGCAAAGACCTTTACCTCAGTATTTACGCGGCCACCCTCACATCGCCCAAGCTCCTACTCAAACACATAGAAGCCGCTGTAAAATCCACATTTCAACAAGTATTCCTCAACCATGCCGGCGATGGACTTGAACCGCTCAGCAAAGAGGGCGCAGTCGCCACCGAACTTAAAAAACACTTTCCAGACGATTATCAAGGATTTTTTGGACATTCAGCGCAGCAACAATCCCACATTAACTTTGGCGCTTTCAATCAGGTCTACGATATCGTAGCAGCATTCCTGATTCTAATATGCCTGCTGCTCCTGAATAAACATCCCAACCCGCACTATGCTTGGCTTTTGGGTGTTACCGCATTCTTTGTGATTTGCAATGCTTTTGTGACCGCCAACTTGGCCAATGTACTGTCGCGACTCAACGCACGAACTTTTTGGCTCATTCCCTTGATTTGCGCCGGCATCATCACTGCTACCTTACTCAATTTGCGCGATAACCAACGTCAATCGACCCGATAAATGGGATACAGATTGTGGGTGGGCTCGTAATGCTCGGTCTGTTTATACACCCAATTCAGCTGTGCCCAAGTGTCTTTGGCGAAGGCTGGATCTTGCGCTTTCTTGCGCTGTAATTCGGCATATTTTTCGGGATGGGACTTCAACCACGCCGCCGCTTTGTCCTCAAATACATAATCGCTATACCCTTCCTTTTGTTGCAAAATTCCATCGAAAGCATTCCAAGCAAAATAGGAATCTGCGGCACGGGGTTCTAACACCGCCGTGAGAAAGCGCTCATTGTCTGGCTTGACCACAGCCACCACATCACCGGCCCTCACCATCACTTTGATTACAGTATCTCTGGTTTTGACACTGTGGTGCAAGTAGTGCTTCTCATAGGGATGGGATACGGTTTTGAAATCCAAAATATAGCTTACACGCATACTCACCATCGTATCGATGGGGACATTGCGCAGTGCAATCCCATTGCGCTTGAGTTTTTGAATCACGTCATCATAAGCGAAGGGAATGATATAGGCTTTGGGGACCTGAACACTGTCCGTTGCCACATAATGATTGTAATATTTCACGGGTTTTTCCCAAGGTTTTCGGGTATCGTATACCAACCGATCAGCCCCGGTAACATCGCTGGGCCTGTATCCAAACTCAAACCCTCTAAAGGGAATCATTTGATACTGTTTCATGTCCAGCGTATGGGCGATGGGCAAATAATGAACGGGCTGGTCTGCCACCTTACGCACCCATCCATTCATCCGCAATTTTTCAAACTGAGCACGTAAAGAATCCGCGGTGGATACCGTTAAAAACTGCTCCATGAAAGCCAATGTGGCCAACATCCGTTGTGAGAACGGCTTGAGCATATGGGTTTCAACGGTGTAACCAATGGTGTTGTGCAAGGCGGCAAACCCTGTGGCATACCGACCGCTCTCCCAAAAAGCAAAAAGGCCGCTATCCGGTACTGTTTTGATGGTCTCCACATACGGCGCCGTAGGCCAATCATTGCGGGTCAATTGATTCTTCAATCCAGCCTCCAGCTGCAACAGACTGGGCACAATTTCGGGCATCAACTTTTCGGGACGCGTATGAAAATACGTCAGGACGTATTGGTAATCGGCCCCATTGCTGGTATGATTGTCAACGAACAAATGATACTTTTCGGAAGCCATCAACGCAACCAAGGCTTTGGCATTGCGCGAGTCCATTTTGATGAAATCACGGTTGAGGTCGAGGTTCTGGGCATTCCCCCGAAAACCGTATTCCACCGGACCATTTTGGTTGGCTCGAGAGTGGGCATTGCGGTTAAGCGTGCCATCTACATTGTACTGACAAACCACATGCAGTTCCAAATAGGGCAACGTTTCTTGCCAATACTGGCCAAAAACAACAAATCTCTCACCAGGAACATGGAAGCATCGGTGCCTTCCGGCTCACCGGGGTGAATGTTATTGTTGATCAATATTTTCACTTTGGGTGGAGCCACAACGCCCGGACCTGCCGCAATACCTGCATCCTCCATTCCCAGTCGATCCATCCTACCCATCCGCTCACCCAACAACTTGAAAACATAAATATCCTTGCCCGCATCGCCCAATCCAATGGAGGTAAGGGCGCAATAGGCAGGAAAGGCTTTGGCCAGTTTGCGGTACCAAGCCACACATTCTGCGTAAGTGGCGGTGGCCAATCCCCCCGATTTTTCAAAGGGAGTCTGGAGTGAATCAAACAGGGTTTGCATCTCGGGGCTCAGGGCTTTGCCCTTCGCTGTGCGCGCGCCTTCGGCGCGCTGCATCGCCCCACTCAAACCCACAGTACCAAACTCGTCCTTGGCAATCATGGCATAATCCGTTTGCACTGGTTTCACCCTAACCGATTCCCCAACAACAGCCGCCGGAGCAACTGTACCCTTGCTACCTGCTTCCTTGCCAGAACCCTTGCGCTGAGCAAGCAGCCCCTGGCCCATGCAAGTCAACAAACACAACAATAAACTCAGTCGTTTCATCATCCTCAACGAATGCGATCCATGCTGCGAACCATCTCTTCATCCGCCTTGATTCCACGATATGCCATCAATCCCGACATCCCCATCAAAATAGGCCAAATCAAGGGTATACCCAAATGACCAACAAATGTTGGATGACCCGATTTGAACCAATAAAAACGAGCCAATAAAACCGCCTCTAACAAAACACATAGCAAAAATGCCGTCAATACCAACCGCATTTGAAATTTCCGATTTTTGTAAAAAAAGATCGAAATAACACCCATGGCCATCGCCGAGATAGTCGACAAAATCGTCAACAAATCCGGCACATACACTACATCCTGTCCGGGAGCTGTTCCTGTGTAACTGTTCCAAAACATCAACACATACGAACTCGGTTGATTCACACCATCAAACCAAGCATACACAGGATCTTGCCAAACCAAAACCAACCCGATGGCAAACACCGCAAACAAATAGACCGTTTGAATTCGTTGTATCATAGTTCAAACTTACCGAAATAATAGCACATCGCCAACGGCAACACGCCGTGAATCTATCACCCTAAACGGCGGCAGTCAACACAATCCGAATGGTTGTTCTTTCCATTGGAATACTCTCTTTCACATAAATATCTCCCCGGTGATAATCGTTAATGATGCGCTTGGCGAGCGAAAGTCCCAAGCCCCAACCGCGTTTTTTGGTGGTATAACCTGGCTTGAACACCGACTTCATTTGATTGCTCGGAATCCCTTTGCCCGTATCTGTGATATCCACCACCGCCTTGTTTTTTAATTGTTTCACTGAGCACGACAATCGTCCCGCCCCGTCCATGGCATCTATACTGTTTTTCACCAGGTTCTCAATCACCCAGTGAAATAGGTTTTTGTTGATGGAACAAACCACCGGATGTCCCCAGTAACTTGTCTCAAAATTCACGCCTTTGCCTGAACGATTCTTCATATAATTCATCGCCTCCAATACCACATCATTCAGATCCAAATCCTCCAATACGGGCTCACTGCCAATTTTCGAGAATCGCTCTGTAATGATGTTCAACCGGTCGATGTCCTTCCGCATTTCTACCCCAGCATTTTCTGGCAACGCTCCCATTTCCATCACCTGCACCCAACCCATCAAACTTGAGATGGGCGTGCCCAACTGATGCGCTGTTTCTTTGGCCAATCCCACCCAAACCTTGTTTTGCTCGCTTCGCGTGGAATAGGAAAAGGCCGCGTAACTCACAAACATAAACAGGGCCACAATCCCCAAAACCACGTAGGGATAGTATTGTAATTGGGTAAGCACCGTACTGCTACCATAAAACACCTTGTAATCCGTATTCTCGTCAACTGGCACCACGATGGGTTCATTTTCTACCTTAAACTCCGCGAGTTTTCGCTGTAAAAATCCGGGATCTTTGCCCACAGTGTCTACGTTTACCAAGTTGATGATATCGCCCCGATCATCCACCAAAATTGCCGGAATGGTTGTGTTTGACTGCACCACCCGCAATTGGAATCCCAAATCTCCCTCGCTGTAAGGATCAGACAAGATACTCTCAGCCTCTGCCCACATTTCCATTTTCTTCTTCTCCTCACCCGCAATTTTCACCACCAACAATTGACTTAAATACAACGTGGTGATACTAATTACCACAGCCAGCAACATCAAAATAATCCGGATAAATTTCCGCGATTCATAAAGACTGTTGACTGTTTTCTTCATCTTAATATACGAAATTTAGTGCGATTTTCCTAACAAATTCCGCCAAAATACCCAGGCATCCTTGCTCACTTCATAGTCGCGGGCATAGGCCAACGCTGCATCTGTGGCGAATCCTGTTCCCACATAAGGCGATGAAACATCCAACACGCAAGGTTTGATTTTCGGCAATTTCAACGACAGCGACGTAGGATCATATCCTACCCAAGTTTTTTGTCCCAAAAGCACGCCCAACCAATGTCGCAGCAATACCCTACCCCTATTGTTCCAAACCAGTATGCCTGCGCCCAAAAGCACACAAGCACACAAGATCAAATCAAACACCCGTTTGTTGCGCAAATGGTGCTGCTGCGCCAAATGATAATGCACCTCCAACGTAAATAACTCGCCCGGTTGATTCTTGGAATCCGACCCAATGATGGTTTCTCCACGTTCCGGTGCGATTTTTACTTGGACCGACAGCGATTGAAAATCAATCATGTGCGTCATAATTTCTGTAGAGGGAACATCCTTTCCGCTGAAAATGACCAAATCAGGTTGATAGATGGCCAGCACTTCAGACAATTGTTCCAAATGACCCAAGAATTCCTGTGATTGAACATCGTTCACCGAAACCCAGCCCAAAACTTCGTGGTTCACACGACCCAATTTCAACAGCCGTTCAATGCGCTCGCATTCCGCCACACCGCCAACCAAAACCACTTTGCGGCGGCCGCCGTGATCGAATTGCACACCGCCCAATTTGAAGGCCTGGGCCAATCCCCTACTGATAAAAAATGCCCCCAAGGCCCAGGCCGATCCCAAGGCCAAAATTGCCCGAGAAAACTGCCAATCCCTCGGGAAAAAAGCATACATAGCAAATAGCACGATGGCACCAATGGCTCCGCCCCGGAACAACCGTCGCGCCACCATGATCCGATCATACCCCCCCGAAATCCAAACCAAAAAAATCGCCACCAAAGCATAGAAAGGCACATGCACTCCATAAAACTCAGGAGGATAATACCCACGCACAAACTTGTGATACAACTCCCAGTATTTGGCAATCCCCACATAACCGGCAACAATCAACACAAAATCCAGCAGTGGCAACCAAATTTGCTCTGCCAATCGAGCAAAAAATGCCAAACCGGCCCGGAAATAAATCGCCATTTGGATGAAAAAAGCAAACCAACCCGCCATGGAGCTGCTGTAGTGCTTCTTCGCAAACAAGACCATCGCATTGTAAAAGACCTTTACGTAATTGGCACTCTTTCGCTTGGTACTTTCCCCTTTGTAATGTATGATCGTTGTACCCGCGAAATACACATTTTTGTATCCGCCCAACGTGATGCGATAACTCAAATCCACATCTTCGCCATACATGAAATAATCCTCGTCCAACAACCCCACCTTGTCCAAAGCGGAAGCACGCATCAGCATGAAAGCACCGCTCAGCACATCCACCTCATGGGTTTCATGTTCACTGAAATATTTCAAATGATAGCGTCCAAACACCCGCGATTTTGGGAACAACGAACTCAAGCCAGTCATTTTAAACAATGCCACGGCCGGCGATGGCAAACCCCGCTTGCTCTCCGGCAAAAATTTGCCCTTACCATCAATCATGCGCACCCCCAATGCCCCTACATCGGACCTGCTATCCATGAAATCCAAGCACTTCGTCAAACTATCCTCTTGCAACACCGTGTCGGGATTTAGCAACAACACATACTCGCTGCTACTCGCCCGAATCGCTTGGTTATTGGCCCGCGAAAATCCCACATTGTCCTTGTTCGCCAATACCTGAACCCAGGGAAACTTCTCCTGAACCATCGCCACACTGCCATCTACACTGTTGTTATCAACCACCCAAACTTCCGCATCCAAGCCCACAATCGCCTTTTCCACCGAACGCAACGCCTGCTCCAAGAAGTACTTGACATTGTAGTTGACGATAACGACCGATAGTTTGTGCGACATACTTCGAATTGAGCAAATTACAACAAATATTCCGTTCGCTGGGCGATAGACCTGCCCAAGGTCACTTCGTCGGCGTATTCTATTTCACCACCTACAGCAATGCCCCGGGCAATACAAGTGATGGTTACCCCCATGGGCTTCAACTTTTTGGCCAAATAAAACATGGTTGTATCGCCCTCCACCGTAGCACTCAAGGCCATCATCACCTCTCCCACCAAACTATTTTCTACGCGACCGATCAATGAAGCAATATTCAAATCATCGGGACCTACCCCGTCCATCGGAGAAATCAGTCCGCCCAACACATGGTACTTCCCCTTGAATTGGGCCGTGGATTCTATGGCCATCAGGTCGCTAAAATCCTCCACAACACAAATCACTTCCTCACTGCGGTTGGGATTCACACAAACATGACAGCGCTTGTGATCGCTCACATTCCCACACACTTCACACAAATGCAACTCGGTCTTCAACTTTAGCAAAGCGTCTGCCAAATGGGCTACCTCCATTTCTGGGCGTTTGAGCAAATACATCACCAAGCGCAAGGCCGTTCGCTTGCCAATACCCGGAAAGGATGAAAGTGCCTCAACCGCTTGTTCAACAATGCCCGACGTAAATTGCATAAGACGCGAAAATACATCAAAATCGTCCTACCTTTGCATCGCATGTTTATCGAGGTATTACAAGCAAAAATCCACAACGTCCGCTTGACCCAAACGGAGTTGAACTATACGGGGAGCATCACCATCGATGAAAATTTGATCGATGCTGCTGGGATGATCGCCAACCAAAAGGTGTTGATTGTCAACAACAACAACGGGGAACGCTTCGAAACCTATATCATCAAAGGCGAGCGGGGCACAGGTATCATTGGCTTGAACGGTGCAGCAGCCCGGAAAGGACAAGTGGGCGATGAACTCATCATCATGACTTTCGTGCAAATGACCCCCGAGGAGGCGAAAAACCACCAACCCAAAAACTTGTTTCCTGACAGAAACAACCAAGTCATTTGAAAATCAACAAAAAAATAATCTCCCAAGTGTTGATGATTCTGCTGGCAGCAGGAGTATTCACCGCCATTGGGTTCAAAATCGATTGGCAACAAACGGCCACATCGGTAAAAAACGCCAACCTGTATTGGCTGCTCGGCGCCACCGTTACCATGCTGTACGCCCATTATCTGCGCGGTTGGCGTTGGAACATGCTCACCGAACCGGCCGGCTTCCCACTCAACAAAATTCGTGCTTTTTACACCGTGATGATAGGCTATTTGGTGAATGTTGCCACCTCACGCGGCGGTGAATTCGTGCGATGTGCCATGGCCGCAAAAAGTGAGAAAGCCCCTGTACCTACCTTGGTGGGATCGGTCGTAACCGAACGTATCATTGATTTGCTGGTTCTGATGTCGCTCTGCCTCCTTTGCTTGGGCATCCAATTTCAAGAATTCTACAGCTTCTTCGAACAATACATCATCACCCCGCTGGGGACGTATTACGCCCCAATTTCGATGATCTTGTTGATAGGCATTATGGGGGTTCGCTATCTGAAGAAACAACGAGCCCGCAAGCCCAAAACCAACGGTGAAAGTGAACCCTCACTGCTGGGAAAATTCAGCGCCGGACTCCAATCAGTGCTACACTTGAAACATCCCGTAGTTTTCATTCTGTCGTCCTACGGCATTTGGATAGGCTATTGGCTGAGCACCTATTGCACGCTTCAAAGTTTGGATATCACCAACCACCTCACCTTGGCCAATGCACTGGGGGTGGTGATTTTCTCCTCATTGGGTGTCATCATACCCATTCCCGGTGGGGCAGGCGTATGGGGTACACTGGCGTATGGATTAACCCTGATTTACGGACTAAGTGAAGTTCATGCCAACAGTTTTGGTATTTTTTCCGTTGCATTCAGTAATTTGCTGATGATTGTTTTCGGGGCGATTGCCTATTTACTGTTTTATTTGGCCACCCGAAACTTGGATAATGCCAATGACTAAGCACAAAATTTGGACCTGGGATGAAGCCAAAGCACACGTGGAAGCATTCCGCGCAGTAGGCAAAAAAATGGTGTTTACCAATGGGTGTTTCGACATTCTACACGCCGGTCACGTGCACTATCTTGAAGCCGCTTCCCAGCTCGGCGATGGACTCCTGGTTGCCCTAAATACCGATGAAAGTGTTCAGCGCTTGGAGAAATCTCCCGCCCGGCCCTTGCAATCCGAAACCTCACGGTTGCATGTCATGGCAGCATTGGGCTTTGTTACCGGGGTAGTACTGTTCAACCAAGACACTCCAAAGGAGATTATCGAGTACATCACCCCCCACATTTTGGTCAAAGGGGCCGATTACGCCATCGAAAACATTGTGGGAGCCGATTGGGTATTGCAACATGGTGGCGAGGTGAAAACCTTGGATTTTCTACAGGGATACTCAACCACCCAAATCGAAAAGAAGATTTTGGCCGCCCATGGTCTAAAATAATCCGGTCATGTTTCGCTGGGACCTACTTTTGATATTTACCAGCATAATCCTTTTGGGATACACCTATTGGTGGTGTTCTTTTTTGTTCCCATACCTACGACGACAATCACAAAAACAGGAATTTCTCCCATCCGAAATGTCGCCCGGCGTGAGCGTCATCATCCCATTTCGCAACGAAGCCCATCGCATCAAACCCCTGCTTGATAGTATTCAACCATTGTCGTTGACCGGACCCATTGAATTGCTGTTTTGCGACGACCATAGCGAAGACCATTCTGCTGAGTTGATCCGTACATTTCAGGCAACCTGCCAATTCCAAAGCCGCCTGCTCCCGGTTGCTCCCGGGAAAAAAGGCAAGAAAGCCGCGTTGCAATTGGGCATTGAGTCCGCCAAATATCCAATAATTTTTACCACGGATGCTGACTGTCAACTGCACCCTTTGTGCATAGAAACCATGCTCAAACAAATGCAATTGCAACAGGCGAACCTGGTTTTGGGCGACGTCTCCTACCGTTGGGTACCCGCCGCAGGCAACAAAAGCAGTCGCAGCAACCCCTTACAAGTATATCAATGTGTAGAAAATGCCGTGCTATCAGCCATCGGCTGGGTAGAGAGCCAAAATCACAATGCAGCCGTAGCCAACGGCGCCAACCTCATGTTTGCCAAATCCGATTTTCTCTCATTGGGGGGATACCAAGGCAATGAACACATCGGCAGTGGCGATGATGTATTCACATTGGAAAAATTCCTTTTATCACCCCAACACAAGGTCATTCATGCGGCACATCCCAACGCGGTGGTCTACACACCTTATGAAAGCGATTTCACCGCCTTTTTTCATCAGCGAATGCGCTGGATGAAGAAAACATTTTTGCAAAAAACACAAAAAACAGCCCTAAAACAGGTTTTGGTCGGTTTGTTCATGGTTTCACTTTGGGTGATAAGCGGGTTCTCTGTGTATAGGGGCACATATGAAACATTGGCCTTGGTTTGGCTGGGGAAACTGCTCGTGGATTCAGCCGGTGTACGCATGCTTTGTCGGAAGGAAAATCCAAACCCCCTTACAGTGGTTTGGGTGTCGGCCCTTCAAGTTTTTTGGTTGCCTTGTTTGGCAATTGCAGCACTATTACTACCGTATCGCTGGAAAGCCAGACCCTACAGGGTGTAGCAACCCCCTTCGCCATTACCCCAATCTACGGATTCCCTTGGCGGCGGTTCATCGGGGTTTGATTTCCAACCGCATTCGCCCGAAGAAAGTTACCCAAAGCGGGGGCAAAGCCCATCAATGCTTGCTACTCGCCCCAATTTTACTATTCGCCACCGGTGATTTGTGGTCGCAGTGCTCCTTAACCCTCAATGGACAATCCAACTACCCAAAAGGAACGCCCTTGAATTTTGTTTGGAATGGCCAAGGGATTGTGAGTAACATCCCCGTCAATACACAAAAACAAACAGCCCTGTGTTACATGCCATGCAAAACCGACACCCAACAATGGCTGGAAGCTACGGTTTATTTGGACATCAATCCCAGTTCTGCCAATTACATGGACCTCTATTACCGTTGCGATAGCACCTTGCAAAACGGATGGTTACTGCGGATGGGTGATGCGGATGACGGACTCAAACTCATCGAACGGAAAAGTGGCAAAGAACGCATTGAATGCAAAGGGGAAATCGGCTATTTCAACAAAACAAAGTCCAACATCACTGTACGCTGGGTGAAACAAGACAAACAGTTCATCCTCCTGTACAAAGACAGTAGTTGGGATCAATTCAATGTGCTCTGCGCTGCCATCGACACACTTCCCTATACCTTTCAATATTTCGGGTTGGGCATAGTTCAAACGGGGAGCGGCGCGGCGGGAAAACACCGGGTACCAAACTTATCCGTGACCCCGCCGCGCCCCGACAAAACCCCACCCACCATCCAATCCCTGCAATGGAAATCACCATCCACTGCCATCATCCAATTTTCGGAACCCATTCTCCTACAAAACAAAAACCAACTCATCTGCGGTTTTCAACAAGCCCTTTCCTTCGCCCCGATCAACAAAAAAACCCTGGAGGCAACTTTTTCTCCCCAAACCTGTAACGACACCCATCGCATCTTTGTTCAAAACGCCCAAGACAGCGCAGGCAATGTCCAACCCCTCGCGCAAAGTGTGGCCTTCCTATCCTGTCCCACACCCGTCAATCCCTTCGATATTACCATCACGGAAATTATGGCCGATCCCCTGCCCAGTCGCGGATTCCTTCCCCCAGTGCAATACATCGAATTGAAAAACCAAAGCACAAAACGCCTTTGGCTCAGCGAACTCACCTTGTCTGATTTACAAACTTCCACTGCCCTGCCCAGTCATCTTTTACAGCCCCAAGAACGCGTTACCCTTTGCCACGAAAACGACACTGCGCTCATGAAAAACATCCCAAATGTCATCGGTTGTAAACTACCCTACCTCAATATTGAATCAGAAACACTCACGCTGTTAAACAAAGAGAGACAAATCATTCACCAAATTCAATACAACAAATCCATGCACCACCCTGCCTATGAAGAGGGTGGATACAGTTTGGAACATTCCGATACCACCAATTATTGCATTGATCTGTTTCAATGGAAATCCAACACTGTGCTGGGTGGCACGCCTTCCATGCCACCAACCCCTTGCGAACCCTATCCCACAGCCAAAACAACACCGCCCAACGTCAACATGCCTTTTGAAATCGCCTATCTCGGTGCCACCCACCCCGATACTGCTGTCGTTGTATTTACCCACCCATTGAAAGATTCTTTGCCCAAACTCCATGCTATTGACAACGGTATAGATTATCGTTTTATGCCACTCAACAACCCGCCAAATCGTTATCTCATCCAACCGCCCCTGAGAAAAAACCAACGTGTCATGGCGACTGTGACCCCCGTGCAAGACTGCCAAGGCAATTGGCTATCCCAAACGCAACATCCCCTCGGCTTTTCATGGGATTTCCCGATGCCAGGTGATTTGCTGTTCAATGAAGTCATGTTCAATGCATCCGATTATCTGTGTGATTATGTGGAGATTGCCAACATCAGCAACAAAGTCCTGCAGCTGCAAGGATTACAACTCCAAGTGCTGACCGATCAACTACCGGTACAGGTGATCACACTAAGCGATGAATCCCACCTACTCTATCCCGGTGAACTCCGCTGTTTTAGCGCTCAACCCTATCAACTCTCGCTGGCCAACAACCCAGCAATATTTTTCCAACATCAACATGTGCTAAATTTTCCCAATCTGCCCGCATCAGAAGCCACACTGCAACTCACCCATCCCTTGGGAAATGTCATCGATGAAATGACGTACAGTGAATCACAACACATCCCCATTTTGCCCTCCAACAAAGGCGTCAGTTTGGAAAAAACATCACCCCAAGCCCCATCAGGCCAAACGGTCCATTGGGTCAGCGCAACAGCAACGGCTGGCTATGCAACGCCCGGAGAAATCAACAGCCAATGTAGCCAACCAACAAAAAAACTGCGCAACGCTTTCAACCTGAGTAAAACCGTCTATGCATTCCAAACGGAGGAATATATCACCCTGCAACACCAGCTGCCAAAATCTGGCTATGTGGTTAAACTATCGCTATATTCCTTCATGGGGAGCAAAATCACATTGCCGCTTCCAACGGTGCAAGTTTCTCAAGACGGACAAATACTGATTCCCCTTTGGCCATTAAAAAGCATGCTCCCCAGCGGAAATTATATCTTACATGTAGATGCTTTCCACCCAGATGCTGACATTTGTAGACAAAACTTGAGACTGCTGCTCGTTCATTGATCAAACAGGACTCAATCCCCTGCATCACCATGGAACTTCAACCCATCAAACATTTCCTGCAAGAATCCCTTTCCGCACAATTCTCCGCAGACGAAATACAGGCTTTTGGGTTTTGGGTGATTCCACATTGTGAAAACCTGTCCGATGAAGTTGCCCAACATGAACTCCAGCGAATTTGCAAAGACCTGCTGGATCACATCCCCATTCAATACATCTTTGAAGCTGCCTTTTTTGGTCCACTTACCCTAAAAGTTACATCGGCCACATTGATTCCGCGTCCCGAAACCGAAGAACTGTGTTACCTCATTCAACAGCAAAAAGAAGCCATGGAGACCACCAACGGCAAAACAATCACAGGGATGGATATTGGTACAGGGAGTGGTTGTATTCCCCTGTATTTGTTGCACCACAACAACGATTGGCGCTTTGCAGCTGTGGATGTGAGCGATGACGCACTGGATGTGGCCGCGGAAAATGCTTTTCATGTTGGCGTACAAAATCGCATACAATTGCAATGCAACGATTTCCTGACTTGGTCACAATTGCCTCAAGAAGTGGATTTGCTGGTTTCCAATCCACCCTATGTAAAATTGGATGAAGCACAACACATGGATGAAAGGGTACTAAAACACGAACCCCATTTGGCTTTATTCACCCCAGAAAACGATCCATTGATTTTTTATCGACAAATTTCCACGCTTGCGCAACAGTCCTCTGCGGAGCGGACAAAACCCCTATATATCTGGTTGGAAATCAATCAGTATTTGGCCGAAGAAACTTTGGCGTTGTTTTCGGCATTCGCGAAAGCAGAGGTTATCAACGACTTGTCTAATAACCCCCGCTTCTTGCACGCGATGGTACTACCCAAAGGGTAGTCAAAAAATGCCTTAAGGCAAAGAGACGATTCCGTCGTCCTTTTTCAACAATCCTGCCTTGTACATTTGGGTCAGGGTTGTATACATTCCTTGTGAAAAACGCTTTTTGTCGCGCTCCCCACTCCGCTCAAACAATGCAGCAATCAACAAGCCCGATGCAATCGGCTGATTCAATTCCTTCACATAATTGAGGATGATATCTCTTTTGGTTAATTCACCCGCTTTTCTGCGTCCACCACCTTTGCGGTAACCAGTCTTGGGGGGCCTTCCG
The DNA here is from genome assembly GCA_023258655.1 of Bacteroidia bacterium. Classification (GTDB taxonomy): domain Bacteria; phylum Bacteroidota; class Bacteroidia; order NS11-12g; family UBA955; genus UBA955. The sequence continues at coordinate 9,770 of JALQWO010000004.1, read as the reverse complement.
CGACGTGAAGCTTCTTTTTCGGCTTTGGGTTTGGCAGGGCGACCTCTACGTCCAGTGCTCACCTTGCCTTTTTTCAAGTTGGCCTTGGCCCGTGCTTTCCACAAAGCCAACGACTTTGCAGCCTTCGCCTTTACTTTTTCCACCTCACGAGACTGCTTCTTCTCCATTTTTTCAATTTCTTTTTCTGCCTTCATGGTGGCTTTTTTCAAAGCGTCTGACAAAGACTGAATCTCTTGCTCTAAAATTGAAAATGCGCTCAAATAAGAAACTTTTTTCGAAGCTCTTTTTGATTTAACCTTGTTCTTAGAACCGGGCTTTCTACCCCTTTTTTTGGGAGTTGCCACGACAGAATTATCTAAATTTTCCATGTATATTTCAATTTGAAATGAAACAAATTCTTTGAAAAATTTGTTTTCACTCCGCAAAACTAATGAATACTTTAACTGTCCTCCAAATTAAATTGCAATTTTTTTGTCTGTTTTTTATTGATTCTATCAATTGAATAAAAAATTTTCAATGCAATTATCATACTAACGATTAAATTCATCGATAAATTCAATACGTTCATCCACAAATTCACATGTACATTCACTCAACAAATCACCCTATTTTTGTTTCCCTGAGGCCCGTTAAAAATTGAACCTTCTTCAAAAAATATCTGCACCGAACCAAATCAAAAATTTGTCCTCCACCGAGTTGGAATTGTTGGCTTCTGAATTGCGCGAATACGTAAAAAATTCAGTGCTACAATCTGGTGGACATTTTTCATCCAACTTGGGGGTCATTGAACTAACGGTGGCCTTGCATCATGTGTTGAATCTCCCACAGGATGCAATCGTTTGGGATGTGGGACATCAAGCCTATCCCCACAAAGTCCTCACGGGCAGAAGAGACCAATTGAGCAGCATCCGTTCTTTCAACGGACTTTCAGGGTTTCCCAAAATAGACGAAAGTGAATACGACGCCTTCGGCACAGGCCACTCCAGCACCGCCATTTCCGCGGCCATGGGCATGGCCGCGGCACACAACATCCTAACAAAACATCCCGAAAAACAGCCAATTACACCCACCTTCGTGGCCGTTGTTGGCGATGGAGCACTGACCGCCGGCCTATCCTATGAGGCCCTAAACAACTTGTTTGAATCCCAGCTGAATGTGTTGGTGATTCTCAACGACAATCAAATGGGTATCGATCCAAATACAGGAGCGCTCAACACCCAATTACAAACCAATCCCACTGATGTAAAAACTTGGTTTGAATGGTTCGGTATGAAATATCATGGACCCGTAGACGGACATGACCTCCCCAACTTGGTAAAAACCTTACGGGGTCTGTACTCCCAAAATGGTCCCCGCCTTCTCCACATCAAAACCATCAAAGGCAAAGGATATCCCGCCGCAGAAAAAGAACAAACCAAATGGCATAGCGCCGCCAAATTTGTAAAAATTGAAGCGCCCACCAAACCTGCAAAAAAATGGCAGGATGTCTTCGGTGAGATTTTGCTTGAACTCGCCACAGAATATCCCAACCTGTCAGGCATCACCCCAGCCATGCCCTCGTCCTGTGGGATGATTCACGCCATGAATCAATACCCCGACCGTTTTTTCGACGTTGGCATCGCCGAACAACACGCCCTCACTTTTGCCGCGGGGATGTCTACCCAAGGAATCATTCCCGTCGTCAATATTTACTCCTCGTTCTTGCAACGCGGATACGACCAATACATTCACGATATCGCACTGCAAAACCTGCCTGTGATATTGTGTATCGACCGAGCTGGCCTGGTGGGTGAGGACGGACCTACACACCATGGGGCATTCGACATAGCTTTTCTGCTCTGCATACCCAACACCACCCTCATCGCGCCGCGCAATGCCACAGAATTGGCCGCTGCCATGCAATATGGTATCGACGCAAAAAGACCGGTGGCCATTCGGTACCCCAAGGGCAATATTTCCGAAGCACAAAAGGATGGTGAAGCGAGAAAGCGGCCGCTGCAATACCTCAGGCCGCAAATGCTCCGTTCATGCAAACAATCCCGTGTGTTGTTGTTGAGCACCGGACATGCGAGCAACCTCTGTCTGGATGCGCATTCGCTGTTGCCGAACCAAGACTTCGACCACCTTCACTGTCCCATCGTTAGCCAAACAACCCAACAAATCGCATCGGGTGAAATACGTTTAGATGGGTACACGCACATCGTCACCGTTGAAGATGGTTGTGTTATAGGAGGGTGGGGACAAGGGATCGCGGCCAATTGCGGCAACAACAAGGAAACACAATTCATCCATTTGGGGATTCCTCACGCCTTCGTGGAACATGGAAACAATGAAGAAGATTTGTATCCCCTTTGCGGGTATTCACCCAAAAACATTGCCGAAGCTGTTAAGCTTTGCTTGACGTAACGCAAAAATTCGCTGCCAAACTCACCCACCGATTGATCATCAACTGTCCCTCCGGCGTTAACACACTCTCGGGATGAAACTGAACAGCCCACACGCCCAATGCGGGATTGCTCAAGGCCATGACTTCCCCGTCACAGCGGGCATCCACATGCAGGGAGGGGCGATTTTTGGGCTTATTTTCCGATGGATGGGGAGCGATGCTTGCAAGCACAGCATCCGTTGCCACCGGTTCTAACACTACCAAGGAATGGTATCTACCCACCTGAACATGCTGGGGTAACGATTCAAAGAGGCCCGTTCCTTGGTGTTCAATGAGCGATGGTTTACCATGCATGGGAAAATGGGCGTGTTCAATTTGCCAACCGCAAACTTGGGCGATGGCTTGCTGGCCGAGGCAAATACCCAGCAGGGGCTTTTTGCCCAGGTATTGTTGAATGGCTCGTATCAAATGGGGGTAATCCTGCGGTCGGCCCGGTCCCGGTCCGACCGCCCATGCATCACACTCTGCCATTTTTTCTGCCAAGTGGGGCCAATCCTCACCCTCGTTACGCAGGACCTCCACATCCGCACCGGCAACCTCCAAGCAATGCACCAGATTGAATGTAAAACTGTCTAAATTATCGATGAACAATACCCGCATGTCACAGACTGAATTTCTTGCTCACACCCGCCACAAAATCTTTCAAATAGTAAGGCTCATAGTAGGCCAAATCCACTACATCCCCCTGTCTTAACTGAGCGGAAGCCCGCTGAGCCATGTGCGATGCCCGTGGAGACTCATCCCAAAATACCGATGTCTCCGCCAACAACAATCGCTTCACCTTCTCATTGGCGTTACCCGCAAAAACCGTGTGAACCCCGTAGCCAGCCACCCCCTCCGAAGGCAATATTTCCGCCCTCACCTTGCCGATGGCCCCCGCTTCGCGGGTGCATCGCAATGCATATACCTCGTCGCGCCGTGCATCCATCATCACCCAAGCCTCCGTGCAGTTGGGAAATTGCATCAACGCCTCCGCCCCCAAACACGCAAAACCCGAAACCGCAATCAATGGAACCCGCAATCCATAACAAAGTCCTTTCGCCAAACTCACCCCAATACGCAACCCCGTGTAACTGCCAGGACCCTCCTGAAAACCCACCGCCAACAACATCCCTCCTGCACCTCTCACAAAATCCGTCGCCCGTTGCACCATCATCGGCAACATTTCCGCGTGCGACTGTTTTTCAGTGCCCACTTCGTGCCACAACACTTCCCCCTGCTCATCGCAAACCGCTACCGAAGGAAATTCCGCAGAAGACTCTATCAAAACAATCATCAACAAAAGAATTGACCACAAAACTAATCCATTATCGCCCAAAGGTCATTAACCCCCGCCCGATTGGGTCCGATTATCTGCAATCCCGTATCTTTGTAAAGTTCTTGTTTATGACAAAAGAAGTTTTCATCGTAGCCGCTGCCAGAACCCCCATGGGGAGTTTCAATGGCGCACTTTCTAGCGTTCCAGCTACCCAGTTGGGCGCCATCGCCATCAAAGGAGCCCTCGAAAAAGCCGGGGTTGATCCCAACCAAGTGAACGAAGTATTCATGGGTTGTGTTTTGCAAGCGGGTGTGGGTCAAGCGCCAGCCCGACAAGCAGCGAAATTCGCAGGCATTGGTGATCACGTGCCCGCAACCACCATCAACAAAGTCTGTGCAAGTGGTCTGAAATCTGTTTCGCTGGGTGCCCAAAGCATTATGCTGGGATTGAACGATATCGTAGTGGCTGGTGGAATGGAGAATATGAGCCTCACCCCCCACTATTTGCCTAATTCACGCAGCGGGTATCGCTATGGCCATGTGCAAGCCCTCGACGGTATTGTGCACGACGGACTAACCGATGCTTACGAGAAAAGTTTGATGGGAACTTGCGCAGAACTCTGTGCCAAGGAAATGAACTTCTCCCGTGAGGAGCAAGACCAATATGCCATTCAAAGCTATACACGGGCCGCTGAAGCTTGGAAAGCTGGCAAATTCAACGACGAAATCGTTCCCGTAACCATCCAAACCCGCAAAGGAGAAGTGGTTGTGAGTGAAGATGAAGAATACAAAAATGTGAGTTTCGACAAAATCCCCGGTTTGCGTCCTGTTTTCCAAAAAGACGGAACCGTAACCGCCGCCAACGCATCAACCATCAACGATGGTGGAGCCGCCTTGGTGTTGGTGAGCGGTGAGAAGTGCAAAGAACTGGGCCTCAAGCCATTGGCCAAACTCACCGGTTTCGCCGATGCCGAACAAAGTCCCGAGTGGTTTACCACGACTCCGGCCAAAGCATTGCCCATAGCCGCACAACGCGCCGGTATTTCCGTGGCAGATTTGGATTTTGTAGAATTAAATGAAGCTTTCTCCGTTGTATCCTTGGCCAACAACAAGCTGTTGAACCTCGATGCTAGCAAAGTGAATGTAAATGGTGGCGCAGTTGCTTTGGGACATCCCTTGGGCGCTTCAGGTGCACGCATTTTGGTAACATTGTTGCATGTACTCAAGCAAAACAACGGCAAATACGGGGGTGCAGCCATCTGCAACGGCGGTGGGGGTGCCAGCGCAGTTGTGGTAGAAAACTGCTAATCCAACAACAAACCTATGCGGTGTAAAAAATCCCTGAACCATATATTTTCACTGCTACTGTTCCTGTGCCTGGGAACAATTAACCAGGCACAAGGACAGAATAATGGCGCCACGCAATCGCTTCAAGAAGAGGAAGATAGCCTGCTTTCTATTGCGCCACGGGTGATTTCATCCACCTCCGATTCTGCGAAATTTGCCGCGGCAGATGCCTTAATGCAACAACTTGAAGAAGTTCTTGCCAATCCCGCCTCTTTCGATTACGAATTTGCCAATTTGCGCATGAGCACAGTAGCCATCGCATCGCATCCAAAGGCAGATGTAAAATTGTTCACCTTCAACATCATTCTCAAAAGTGGCGTATTCCACCACTACGGCGTCATTCAACGAAAAACCAAAACAGGTATCGCCCTCTACACACTCCACGATACAGCCCAAAATCTGCCCAAGGATGTCAAAGAAATGACCCTTGACAACAGCCAATGGATTGGGGGACTTTACTATCAGCTTTTCCCGCATAAGGTCAAAGGCAAAGTGTATTATGTGGTGATGCTTTTCGATGGTCATAACATCAATTCCAACCGCTCCATCATCGATGTATTGAGCTTTGAAAAAGATGAAGAATCGCTTGACCCCCATGCCATGAAACCCGTTTGGGGCGCTCCCTTGTTTCGCGATGGAATCGAAGATCCATCCGAAGATTACCGGGTGGTTTTTGAGTACCACAAATCTTCCCGCATTTTGATGCGTTATGAAGAAGAACAAAAAACCATTGTGTTCGATGAAATCGGCCCTGCCTTTCCCTCAGCCGATGGCAATGTCTATTACTACATCCCCACAGGCGATTATTCTGGATACAAGCCCTCAAAACGCGGCATCTTCACCAAGGAAGCGCTGGAAGCCACAGATTTTGGACAAGGGATTCCCAACCCGACGATATTTCGATAATACCCTGCAATGGTGCATGCCACCGCTACAAAAACCTGCCCAACAAATTCATTTTGGCCGCTGTTTCCTCCCACTCAATATCGGGATCAGATCCAGCATTCACGCCACAACCCGCATACAAGGCATACCCCGTTTGAAACAACTGAGCACAACGGAGTGTGACGTAAAAATCCGCTTCCATATCTCCCATCAACCCCACAAACCCTGTGTATAGTTGTCGGTCTACAACTTCATTTTGGGCCAACCAATCCAAGGCTTCCGCTTGGGGATACCCGCCAACTGCCGGTGTGGGATGAAGCAACCGAATCAAGTTCATGAGGGGCTTTTCCGCGCTGGGGGTGTGCCGGTTGCTGTCTTTCGCGTTGACGACTCGCTCAATCGCAGATGGCTCGTTGGCGCCCTCATGGTTGGAGAATGCGTGTTGGGAGGTGGGTAGGTTGAATTGCCATTCCGACATCAAATGTCGCACATCCCCCATCACCAATTCACCCACTGCGGACTCTTTCGCACCAGAGATTCCTGAGCGCGCTAACACCTCTTGGATAAATACACTTGTTACGGATTGTTCCAATGCCTCTTTGTGGGTCCACTCCAACTGATTTTGTGTGAGTGTGCCGGCCAGCGACATGATGGTTGCTTGGGTTTCATCCACGCGGATCAACGTTTCGGGAGTAGCACCCATCCAACAGCCCCAGGTGGGGTGAATGATCAAGAAAACGAAGGCCGCGGGATACGCCGTATGCAAGGCCATGAACGACGTCCAAATTGAATCCGGCGACAAGGTTTTTTCCACGGTAGATATCCGCGCTGCCACCGCTTTTTGAAGTCGTTGTTGTTCTATGGCCCTTTGAATACCCAACACTTCTTCCACAAACTCACCGCGGGTTGTGGCGGTTGGCAGCACTGTAGTGGGCAACTGTGGAAACTGCGAATGCCAAATACGCTCAGCATGTTGCCATCCCTGTCCAACCAACTCCCTGCCCAACCAAGAAAGGGGTGCTGTTCTTGAGAAGGGTTGTAGGCAAAATGTGACCACCCCAGCGCCCTCGGGCGCTGGGGTGGTGTGCCACGGGCCGACACAAAAATCGGGCATTGTAGCACCGGGCTTACGATAAATCGCCATCCCCTGTTGTATATTTGCACCCGAATTCGACAGTTCCATCTTCGTCTTGTATCCATGCAAAGTTCACCCTCCCCCGCCACAAAAACAATGTACATCATTCGGCATGGGGAAACCCAATACAACCGCATGGGTATCGTGCAAGGCTCCGGAGTAGACACTGACATCAATTCATTGGGACAACAACAGGCAGATGCCTTCTTCCAAGCCTACAAACACATCCCTTTTCAGCGCATTTACGTTAGCTCACTCAAACGGACACACCAAACGGTAGCCCCTTTTGCACCCCTAAACATCCCCACCCAAATCATCCCAGAACTCAATGAGATCAATTGGGGAATTTTGGAAGGACAACAACCCAGCGAACACTCACGCAAAGAATTCTATGCGATGCTACAGCGATGGAGAAACGGTGAACTAAACCAAGCCATCAACGGAGGCGAAACGCCACTGGCAATGCACAAACGCCAAAAAGTGGGACTCAAAAAAATCGAATCCAACAGCGAAAACCCCGTACTTATCTGCATGCACGGTCGCGCACTCCGCGGGTTTCTCTGTCTGCTTACCAATACGCCCCTCGAAAAAATGGACGATTTTGAACACGACAATGTTTGCCTCTATGTGGTTGAAAAGAACACACACAACGAACACTATCGCATCAAAATCAAAAATAGCCTAGATCACCTTACCCATTTGCGTTAACCATGGAAAGCCCCCTGATTCATATCAGCATCATCGACCGTGAAGGCATCGAGAAATCCTATGAGGCCCCAACCGATATGGGATTAAACCTCATGGAATTCTGCAAAGCCAATGAATTACCCGTCAAAGGTGAGTGTGGCGGTATGGCCATGTGTGCCACCTGCCAAGTGTATGTGCTCAGCGATCATGCGTTGCCGGAACCTTCCGACGATGAATTGGGCATGCTAGACCAAGCCTTTTTTGTGAAAAACAACAGTCGTTTGGGCTGCCAATTGCACCTGTCCCCAGAAATGGATGGACTCAAGGTTCAACTAGCCCCAGAAAATGATTGAGAAATTTGTAAATATCTTGCTGAATTCATTGCATTTGGTTATCTTTGCAGTCCTTTTTAACAGAAATGGCAAATCATAAGTCCGCAATCAAGAGAATCAGAGCAAACGCTGCCAAGCGCGATCTCAACCGCTACCAGCACAAAACTGCTCGTAATATCGTGAAGACCATCCGCAAGGCTACCTCAAAAGAAGAGGCGTTGAAGTTGTTGACAAACGCTTTCTCTGCTTTGGACAAATTGGCCAAGCGCAATGTCATCCACAAGAACAAAGCTGGCAACTTGAAATCAAGTTTGCAAAAGCACGTGAACTCTTTGGCGTAAGTCGAACAGTTTTAAAATATTGAAAAAGACGGCCTTGGCCGTCTTTTTTGTTTTAGATGCATTTCATTCTCGATGACATCAGACCCATTCTCTTCAAGCCCATCCCCATCAATTCAAGCCCAATTAACCCCAATCCAAACCCAACTGCTGTAGGCCTTCCTTGATTCGCTGTAGCCCTGTGTCGCCCATTCCATGGGCCGCAGCCACCGCTGTAGGACTGTATTGCAGCAAATCTTCTACGGTATTGATGTTGAGCGACAGTAAAGCACGGAGGGCTGGCGAAGCCAGCCCCCACGACAGTATTCTTGGATCCATTTGCTTGCAACGAATCTCCATCGTCTGTCGTAAATGCTGATTCAACTGCAAATTACAACGACTCATAGGTATTATTAATCAATTACCAAGGTGCCCACTTTCTCACCTTGCACCAACTTCATCAAATTGCCCTCGCCATTCATGTCGAACACCACAATGGGTTTGTTGTTCTCCTGGCACAGCGTAATGGCCGTTAAATCCATTACTTCCAAGCCCAAATCATAGACTTTTTTGAAAGAAATTTCATCGTATTTCACCGCATTGGCGTTCTTTTCAGGATCGCTGTCATAGATACCATCCACGCGGGTTCCCTTGATCACAACATCTGCCTCTATTTCCACCGCGCGCAACGATGCCGCCGTATCCGTGGTAAAGTATGGATTACCGGTACCCGCACCGAAAATCACCACCCGACCTTTTTCCAGGTGGCGGATGGCGCGACGACGAATAAACGGTTCAGAAATTTGTTCCATTTTGATGGCCGATAACAATCGCGTAGACATTCCTACTTTCTCAAATGCCCCTTGCAAAGCCATCGCATTGATCATGGTTGCCAACATACCCATATAATCTCCAGTGGCCCGATCCACCACACCCCCTTGAGCGCCCTGAACACCCCGGAAGATATTGCCCCCACCAATCACCACAGCCACTTCTACACCCGCATCCACAACCTTTTTCACCTCTTTGGCATAGGCCTCTAACACCTTGGCGTCGATCCCATACGATTGTGAGCCCAAAAGGGCTTCACCACTCAATTTCAGTAGTATTCTTTTAAACCTCATTTGTTGTTGTAATATTAGCAAAAAAAATCCCTCTTTCGAGGGATTTAAAATTTCTTAATTATCCGAGTTGTACTCGCTTGAAAGCGTTTACTGTGAGACCTGGCTCAACGCTTGACAAATATTTCTCAATGGTCATTGATCCGTCTTTCACGAAATCTTGCGCCATCAACGTAGATTCTTTGAAAAACTTCTGCAACTTACCATCGCAGTACGCAGATCAAATTTATATTCTACAAAAAG
>JALQWO010000049.1 GCA_023258655.1 Bacteroidia bacterium | reverse complement strand
CCCGTTTCCGGGGCTTTTGTGTGCTCTTAGAGCGAGAAACGAGACTCGAACTCGCGACCCCAACCTTGGCAAGGTTGTGCTCTACCAACTGAGCTATTCTCGCTTGTTGATTGATGACTCAATCGTGGTGCAAAAGTAGCGGAAAGTTTCTAATCCGTCAAGTTGAATCGCAAAAAAATTAAAAAGGCAGTCCTGTAAGCCGGGTTCTGTTCATCAGTTGCCTGATGTTTCTATCATTGATCTGGGATGCAACTCACGCGGCACCTCTATCGGTCTACCCTCCTGGCATGCCGAAGCATTTGGGCGGGTCGCCCTTTGATCCAGGTTTATTTGACCTTTCAACCCGCAAGGTTTGTCCCAATCCCGAATCACTCCGAGACGAGTGGGCTCTTACCCCACTTTTTCACCCTTACCCCCCGAAGGAGGCGGTATCGCTTTCTGTGACACTTTCTGTAACCCTGAACCGAAATTCAAAGCTCCTTCCCGTTAGGAAGTGCGGTACCCTGTGTTGCCCGGACTTTCCTATTCGCTTTTACGAATCGATAGAACGGACTGCCTTCTTCAAAGGTAACACCGATTTCGGTGGAAAACACGATCCCCAATCACATTGTGGTTTTGCTATCTTTGTGGAACTAAGTATGGAAACACAATTCGAGGCGGTTATCGGTCTGGAAATTCACGTGCAATTGCAAACCAAAAGCAAGGCTTTCTCTGCAGATAGCACGGAATATGGCGCATTGCCCAATACCCAAGTGAGTCCCATCAGTTTGGGGCACCCTGGCACCTTGCCAATGCATAACAAAGCAGCCATCGACAATGCCATAAAAATGGGCTTGGCCTTGAATTGCGATATCCGTCGTGTCAATCGTTACGCACGGAAAAATTATTTCTACGCGGATTTGCCCAAGGGATACCAAATCACTCAGTTCGACACCCCCCTGTGCAACAATGGTTCTGTGCGCATCAAATTGGGCGACGGAAGCACCAAAGACATTCGCCTCACCCGCATTCACATGGAAGAGGACACTGGCAAAAGCATGCACGACCAAGATTTGAATGATACTTTGGTTGATTACAACCGAGCCGGGACAGCCCTCATTGAGGTAGTTACCGAACCCGATATCAAAACGGGGGATGAAGCGTATGCCTTTGTGACGGAAATCCGAAGGTTGGTTCGTTACCTCGATATCTGCGATGGCAACATGGAAGAAGGCAGTCTGCGCTGTGATGCCAACATCTCGGTGATGCCCAAAGGTTCTACAACCTATGGCACCAAGGTGGAAGTGAAAAACATGAACTCGATTTCAAACGTGAAACGCGCTATCGATTTTGAAATCAAACGACAATCAGAACTCATTTTGGCAGGCGGTAAAGTGGAGGGTGAAACTCGGGGATTCAATGGATTAAATGGAAGTACTTTTAGTATGCGGAAAAAAGAGGCCGTGAACGACTATCGTTATTTCCCTGAGCCCGATTTACCTCCCACCATTGTCACCGAAGATTATTTGGCCCAGGTGCGTGCGAGCATGCCTGAATTGCCTTCAACCCTTTACAACCGCTTTACCGAACAGTATGGCTTGAGCGACTACGACGCTTCTGTATTGGTGGACGACAAGCACAGTGCGCTATATTTCGAAGAAGTGGTCAAATGCGCCCCAAAATATAAACAGGCATCGAATTGGATTGCGGGTCCCATACGCGGTTACCTCAATGAAAATGCCTTGGGCATGGAAGATTTTGAACTCACACCTGCCCAGATTGCCGATATCATCGCCTTGATTGATTCAAACAAAATCAGTCACACGGCAGCCACGCAACAACTGTTCCCTGCCCTAACCCAAAATCCCAAAGCTTCACCAGAATCTTTGGTGGCTGAGTTGGGTTTGGCCAACATCACGGATACTTCTTTCATCGACGGATTGGTGCAGGAGGTTTTGGCCAGCTTCCCAGACAAAGTAGCCGAATACCGGGCAGGAAAATTGGGTTTGTTGGGTTTGTTTGTGGGTGAGGTCATGAAGCGTTCGCAAGGAAAAGCGGATCCAAAGACCGCCAATTCCTTGGTAAAGGCTGCGCTGGAACAAGGATAATCACGGAATCATGAAGAAAACGGGCTGGTTGTTCATGGCATTCTCGCTGTTTTCAGGGATTGCATGGGCTCAGTCTGTGGGCAACACCCCCGCACTGTCTGCTGATCAACCCCCAAGCATCAAGGAACTCCCCTTTCTGGATACCTCTGTCAATCATTTTCAAGCGCATCAAGCCTCGCTCATCGGCAGTTTGGTGGAACAAGTGGGATTGCGCAATGAGGCTGGATTTGGCGTATTGCACATCGGTGATGAGATGGTCAGTGATATGTCTGCCACTTTGGGTGAAGAATTGTTTGGCAAATCGCGTGGGCCAGGGTTGTTTTTTCCCGGGAGTTTGATCAATCATGCACTCAATGTCGATGTTGAAACCAAGCATACAGGGGATTGGATCTATGCCACTCCTGTTGAAAACAATCGTTTGTTGTCGGTGGGCGTCACCGGCTATGCGGCAAAAACAGAGGACTGGAAATCGAGTCTTAGCGTGTTGGTACCCGCTGTTTACGCAAAGAACGTAGACCGATTTACCCTTTATTGCGAGCGGAGCGAGCAGCATTTTGATGTCGTGATATCTTGCTTGGGCAGCAGAAAGACAGACGGTTCTGCTGTAGTTCTGGCCAAAAAAGAATTCCCATCGTCCATATCCTACAAGAATGCTCCGTTTTTGGAGTTTGCCCTTCCCCTGGGAACCAAAGAAGTACTGATACAATTTAAACAGGTTATATCTACACAAAAGTCATTCATCTTGTATGGTGTTTCACTCACCAACAGTCGACAAGGGAATTTGCACAGCGTAGGCATGCGCGGCTGTGGTTACAACCAATTCAATCGCTTAGAGTTGCTAAAATCACAACTTACCCAATTGTCGCCCAACGTCATTCTCTTGGATTTTGGCATGCACGATAATTATCGGGGCAACGAGGAAGAGTCGGTGTATTTAGAACCCATCAAACGCAGCATACAAACAGTGCGGGAAGCCTTGCCTTCGAGCAAAATTGTGGTGGTTATTCCCCAAGACGGAATTCGGGGCGGAAGGACCTTGGCAACATTTGAGAAATACGAAAAAGCCATCATCGCATTGTGCAAAACAGAAAGAGTGGCTTACTACGACTGGTATCGTGTTGCAGGTGGTAAATATGCCGCGCAATACTGGGCAGATTTTCAGCTTTTCATGGTTGATGGCATGCATCTTCAAGCATCGGGCAATGTGTTAAAAGGGCAGCTCTATGCCGCAGCGTGGGAAAATACGGCTAAGCGCTACAACAATGGATATCGCCAATTTGTGATCGCCGAGGACAGCAGCAAACGGTTGGCATTTCGCACGCGAGATACCCTCACCAAAAATTTGGTTGTGACGGAAGTGTGGCGATATCATGTGGTGCGACGGGGTGAGACCGCTTACCGTATCGCGCTGCGTTATGGCATCACCACGGCCCAGCTCAAAGAGTGGAATCATTTGCGCAATTACAACATATCGGCAGGCACGCGTTTGAAGGTGGGAAAATTGGCCATCGCCACCAAATCTGACCCTATCCAAACCCTTGAAATGAAAGACAGCGCAGATGCGGATACCCATGTAGGCCCATTGCCCAATGTTGACCCCCAGAAAAAGCAAGACACTGCACAAGTAACATCACCCAATAAGAATCCCCTACCCATTCCTGTCAAGCCAAAACCAGTTTATCACAAGGTAAGGCCAGGTGAAACCCTTTATTCCATTTCAAAAGCTTATGGCGCAACCGTTGAGGACGTAAAACGGATGAATGGATTGAGGAGCAATAACATTGCCGTTGGCAGAATTCTGAGGGTAAGGTAAACCTATATTTTGCCTGTGATTTTATAGGAAATCATTCCAACCATTTCTCGGAGCAAGGTTTGAAATGTATCCATCGCGCCCAAAGACGGAATAAGCCAAGCTTCCAAATTGTAATCCCGCGTGGCATTGCCCAAATAATGCACAGGATAGGCTATGTATTTCACCCCCGCTTTATCATAACAGGCCTTTGAGCGTGGCATATGAAACGCTGAGGTGACCAACAAAACGGGCTCAGTAATTTTCAAAGAGTCGAGTATTTTCTTTGTTTCCACGGCATTCTCAAAGGTATTTCTGGACTTTGCATCGATAAAAATGCGATTGGGATTCACCCCGAAATCTCTCAAATACGCTGCGATATGGGTGCTTTCGTAATACTTTTTCATCACTACGGAGGCAGATCCCCCTGTAAGAATGACGGTATCGATGCGGTGATTCAATATATTCTGCAAGGGATAAAACAGCCGCTCACTGGCCTCTGTAAACCCAACCCTATTGCGGGAATGATCAAAGCCGGAGTATCCGCCCAAGATGACGCAAACCTTGGCAGGTGGCACACGCAGGCTTGAATCCTGTGTAACGAATGGAACCGGCTCCCACAACAAACAAAGTTCATTGATCAAAACACTATGTCCCGTAAGGTAAAATATTCCCAAAATCATCAAAGCGATTTTCCTTCGTTTCGATGCAAACCGAGGCAACAAACTCAGCAACAGCAGGAGCAAAACCCAGCTCAGTGGCTTGAACAAAAACGACGTGATTTTTGACAGAATAAAAAACATGGGGTAAAATTAAACTTTTGGCCCAAAAAACCGTCAGTATCGGGCACTGTCACGATGAAAAAACGAACACCAAAATGTGAAGACAACATTCCCATTGATTTCCGAACGAATTCATCTGGCATGAGGGGGAACAAGGGGAAAAATCGTCGATATTTGTATTTTATGACTTTCTTCCATCAACACGCCCGTTCCTTGATCATTTTTATGCTAACCCTGGGTTTAAGCCAAAGCATGCTTGCCCAACCAAATGAACCGAGGATGCGCGGCAACGGACCGGGAAGTTCAGACAGGAACGTCGGCGGTAATGCTGTTGGAAAACCGGGTCAAGGCGGTCCGAGGGCTGGATTTAGGGCGATAGGTTTTGGTGAGTGTGCTACCCTGAATGCAGATGGACAAGAGAAGCCCTTGGCGGGGGCGGTCATTTCATGTTGGCTGCCGAATGACACATCCTTGATTGGGTCAAATCTCAACATTTTGCCAAACGGCAGTGTTTCGAGTGAATCATTGAAGTACTTCCGCTTTATGACCAAACGGTTCAAAGAGGGCGACAAATACTACCCCAATGGCGGTATGACAGAATCGGATTCACAGGGCAATTTTTATGTGAAGCTCAATGTGTTTCAGTTCATAAACCCCAAAAATCCACCTGATTATGAAGCCGTGAGCAAAGAAATTGCCAACCCAAAAAGCAAGGCGTTTGTGTTTTTGGTGGTGGCGATTCACCCCAATGGAACACAGGCGCAGCGATGGATCAATTTGCATGAAATGGGCATGAAACCGTTGGCCCAATACCAGGAGGAAATTGCCTTTTCAATTCCAAAACTCTGGTTGGTGAATGAAGTTTTACCGATGGAGGGCGTGAACATCAAAGTGCAGGCAGTCACCATCAAAGGAGACACCACCGAAATGAACGCGGGAAGTTTCAAGGTAAACCCCGATGCTTCGGCAGAGGATTTGGTGAGTAAAATGCCTGGTGTGACGTCTTCCAACGGACAGATTCAAGCCCAGGGTGAACAAGTAAAAAAGGTATTGGTGGATGGCAAGCCATTTTTTGGGGAAGATCCCAATGCCGCACTGAAAAATTTGCCAGCCGAAGTGGTTGGAAAAATCCAGATTTACGATGCCAAATCTGAGCAGAGTTTGTTTTCGGGGATTGACGATGGGAATACAACCAAGACGATGAACATCGTCACAAAATCCCAATTCAGAAATGGATTGTTTGGCAGGATGTTCTCGGGACTGGGCCAATCCATCGAAGGGACCGGAGATGCATGGAAAAACAAAGCAGGTATAACGGTAAATTCATTCAAGGGGAACCGCCGCCTCACCTTTTTGAGCCAAATGAATAACATCAACGAACAGAACTTCTCTTTTGAAGACATAGTGGGTAGTATGGGCGGCGGCGGCGGTCGTGGTGGCATGGGTGGCGGCGGCCGTGGTGGTATGGGTGGCATGGGAATGGGTGGCATGGGCGGTGGCGCAAATTTTTTCACCGGAAACCAAAATGGCATCACAACAACACGCGCGCTCGGACTGAACTACAGCAATGTTTGGGGAAAAAACACAGAATTCAGTGGGAGTTATTTTCTCAATAGCACCGACAACGACAATCGCACAGTCACCAATCGATTTTACATCGGTGGCGACCCAAAGATGGGTGCCTTCAATTACTTGGAGAGCAATCCCAGCAATAGCAGCAACCTCAACCATCGCGTAAACGGCAGGTTGAACATCAAACTGGATTCAGCCAATACCCTGCTCATAGAGCCTCGTGTATCGCTACAACAAAACAACAGCAAAAGTCCCATCCAAGCCACCACCATCAACGGATTGCTCAACCCCGTATCTATCCTCCAAAACATCACCGAAACCAATACAAACGGATATCGGGCATCGAGCAGTTTCTTGTATCGCCATGCTTTCTCCAAAAAAGGCAGAACGTTTTCCGTAGAGGCCAATCCCGGTATCAACGGACAGTCTGGGCTCACCAACCTCAATTTCGATAACCAAGTGCTAACAGACACCAATGGTTTGATTGTAACCAACAAGCGTGATCAACGCACAGATATTCTGAAACAAACCCGCACCTTCAGTGGCAACATCACATTTACAGAAGCCTTGGACACCAACAACTTCTTGGCAGCCAGCGTTTCAACCAACATCAACCAAAACAACAACGACCGACTTGCCTACCTCAAAGATGCTGCATCATTGGGATACACATTGCTTGATACATTTTTCTCAAGTCAATTTGTGAATGGCTACACCCAGCAAAAAGCCGGCGTGAGCTATCGTTATCAAACCTATAAGTGGAATATAACCACCGGAATTGATGGTCAGTTGGCCCAGCTCGATGGTTCGCAGACAATGCCCCGAAACAGCGAACTTGACAGACAATTCACTTCTGTCCTGCCCTACCTCCAAGCGCGATACAACCTGGGGATGAAGCGCAATTTGCGGTTGAATTATAACACTTCAAACAATGCCCCATCCATCGACCAATTGCAACCTGTAATCAACAACAACAATACGATGCAATTGAGTACGGGAAATCCCAACCTGGTGCAAGATTTTCAGCACAGTCTGTTCTTGCGCTATTTCTCCGTGGTTCCGGAATCGGGAAAAAATGTATTCTGGATGATCAATGCCCAACAAAGCAGCAACTATATCAGCAGCAAATCTGTGCTGGGCGGTCGCGATGCGGGTTGGATTCGGCTGGATTCTGCCTTCTATGGGGGCGGTTCTGTCAGCAACCTGATACCTACAGGAGGTCGGATCGACAGTATTCGCCTCACTCCTGGTGCACAAATGACAGTTCCCATCAATTTGAACGGATACTATAGTCTGCGATTGTTTGGCTCTTGGGGCAAAACCATCAAAAAAATGAACATCAATGCTACCGGTGGTTTGTCGACCAACAACATCCCCAGCATGATCCAAATTGGCAACGGCAAACCCATGATCAACAATGCCAAAAACCCTTCGGTGAATGCGGGACTGGTGGTAGGAAGCAATATTTCGGAGCGACTTGATTTCCGCCTCACCGGAAACGGAAGTTATAGCAAGGTCATCAACACACTCCAAAAGGCCAATGACCAAACCTATGTAAGCTATTCAAGTCAATTCGTGTTGAACTACATGCCCAATTCCAGCTGGGTGATCAATTCAGACATCACGTATCAGGCGTTTCAAGGACTCTCCGCAGATTTCAACCAGTCTTATTATTTGTGGAATGCCGGGTTGGGCTACAAATTCTCCAAAGGAAAAGCCGCTGAGCTGCGTCTCACCGCCTACGATATCTTGAATCAAAACAGAAGCATTCAGCGCAATGTTACCCAAACCTATTACGAAGATGTGAAAACCACGGTGCTCACACGATATATCATGCTCACTTTCAGTTATAAGCTGCGAAAATTCAAGGGAAAGGGCGAAGACGGGAAAGAAATGAAGATGATGTTCCCCGGCGGGATGCCTCCTCCAGGAATGCCCGGACATGGCATGCCAGGAATGGGTGGTCCCGGTCGATAAATGGAAATCTTTGGTGTGATGACTGCGTCAAACACTTCCCACAACGTCAAACATTCGGACCGTTCGGGGATCGTTACTGGGAATGTTGGTGAGGGCCGACCGCAGCTACACAAGATTTCCTTGGACCTACTCAGGGCCTTGGCCATTTTGTTGGTCTTGGGCCGACACAGTTTCACCGATGGATTATGGCGATGGATTGGTTGGAGTGGCGTGGATTTGTTTTTTGTTTTATCGGGATTTTTGGTGTCCGGATTGATCTTTCAGGAGGTACAAACCAGAAGCGACGTGCGATTGGGTCGGTTTCTTGTCCGCCGGGCATTGAAAATATACCCCAGTTTCTACCTGTTTTTGATGGTGAGTGTGTTGGCCTCATGGATGGCTGGCAAACAGGTTGAAATAAGCCAACTACTCAGTGAGATCTTTTATGTACAGAGCTATTTTGATGGCCTTTGGATGCATACTTGGTCTTTGGCTGTAGAAGAGCATTTCTATTTGATTTTTGCATTGGCAGTGGCTTTTTGGCAGCGGAAGGGCCTTCCAATTCGCACGGGGGTTACCATGAAATGGTTGGGTGGCATTCTATTGTTTTGGGTGGCGATACGCTGTGGTTATTGTTGGTCTCACCGATTTGAAACCTCTTTTGATTTCACGGCTACCCACATGCGCGCAGACGGAATTTGGCTTGGTGTGATTTTGTCGTTCAGTTACCATTTTGGTTCTTTACAACAATGGATAGTTCTCCGAAAGGGTGCATTTGGACTGTCATTTGCGATTGCCGTGGCGATGCTATTGCTATTTCCTGCCGGTTCCTTTGTGATGAATAGTGTGGGGATATTGGTGGTTGCTTTGGGGTATGGTGGATTGTTGTGCTTGGGCTTGGGACTGGAAAATCGATTTGGGTCAATCATGAAAGATGGGGGCTTAGATGCCCGGGTGTTGCGGATATTGTCGGGTTTGGGCCGACACTCCTACTCCATTTATCTCTGGCATTTGCTGGCCGATAATTTGTTGATGAAAGCGGGAATCTATACGACATTGGGATGGGAATATGGCGGAACGGCGGCAGGATTAATCACGATTGTATTTGCCATAATTTTGGGAATCACCATGGGAACATTGATTGAATTACCTGTGCTTCGATGGCGAAATCGGATACTCGAATAGGCGCCGACAAAACCCAACTCCGTGCCCAAATCCCCATGGGCATTGATGCTCGCGATTCAGTTTTCCTTATAGGGCCAAATTTGCGTAAACAAACCAAGCCACACAACCCAATATCGCGCCCGAAATCACGTCATAGACAAAATGTTGTTTGGTAAACAATGTACTGAGGGAAATCAACAGGGGAAAACTCCAGACCCAATAACCTAAAATGGGAAATTGGTGAAGCAAATGAAATGCAATCAACACAGCAACACTCACATGCATGGATGGGAAACAGTTGCTATTCTTGTCCATGTGATGGATATATTTCAAAAATCGAACACTGAGCGTTTGTGGGAAATGACTTAGATCCCGCCAAGATTTGGGCGTCACCACAGGGAAATAAACAAAAAAGACCATGTGCATGGTCATAAGAAAAAAGAAATTGATCGTAACGTAATTGAACTCGCGAAAATCTTGAAAAGTTAACACTGT
Source organism: Bacteroidia bacterium (assembly GCA_023258655.1). Classification (GTDB taxonomy): domain Bacteria; phylum Bacteroidota; class Bacteroidia; order NS11-12g; family UBA955; genus UBA955. The sequence goes on along the minus strand of JALQWO010000049.1, from coordinate 39 downwards.
GAGTACAATGACCGGATAGTACAATCCTGAGTAAATCCA
>JALQWO010000048.1 GCA_023258655.1 Bacteroidia bacterium | reverse complement strand
AGCATAAGCATAGGTGTAGGCACTTCCAGAGACAGGTATCCTTGAGGCAAATTCCGCATAACATAACGCCGCAAAAGCGCAAGCCACCCCACAAATTACAATCAAATAAACACTGGCGGGTCCACCATCGGCACAGGCTTTTCCGATTGAACTGAAAATACCCGCTCCAATGATTGCGGCAATACCAAAAAAGGTCAAATCACGCACCCCCAACACGCGCTTCAAAGCACCTTTTTCTTGATCGACGGGAAAATCTGTTTTTACCCTAAATAAATTACGCCAGTTCATGATTGAAATGCGATAATACAAACAATTCAGCAATGGATTGGAAAATTCTCTAACTTTGTGTTGATGCGCAAATTCATGACTTTTTTGACCATGATTTTGGTGCTGCTTTCAAGCGGCGCTGCTCAAATGGCGTATCACATTTGTGAGGAAGATGGCGCCCATATTTGGGAAAAAGACTGCCATGTAGAAACCTTTAAAACCGCGGATACTTCAAAAGGATGCTGCAGTAGAAAATCCACGCCGAGCATGGAGGAAAACCCTTGTTGTACCAGTGCTTATTTCTTTGCGCTGTCTCCCCTGCCCGTTTCTCCCATCCAATTCAAATTACAGAAATCGATTCAGGCATATTCTCCAGCATGGAATCGCGTTTCCGAAGTTTCATTGTCACGTCCATCCCATCAAAGTCTTTGGGTATCAGTGGGTAAGCACCCTCCCAAGTCGGGTGAATTAAACCCAAATCAGGACGTGTTGTGCGTATGGATAATTTGATATCATCGTAAAAAATCGATTTATCAAATTATTCAAACCCAAAAAATAACCATGAAACAAAAAACAACATTAATCCTCGTGGCGATGCTATTGAGTGTCGCAGGAATCGCATCAAACCAAAGGTTCTCAAAAGAGCCCAAACCCTTGAAAAAGACCACCGTGAGCTTCGCGGTTGAAGCCAATTGTGGGCAGTGTAAAGACCGCATTGAGAACGCCCTCGACAAGAAAGGTGTATACAAAGCCATTTTTAACCTCGACAATAAAATCCTCACTGTCACTTATGATCCACGCAAATTGGAAGAAATCCAGTTGCATAACATGGTTGCGATGGTAGGACATGACACAGAAAAGGTAAAGGCAAGTAATGTGGTATACGAGAGTTTACCCGATTGTTGTAAGTATCGACAAGACGACGACGAATGGGGACCCCATATTCACTAATCACTGCGATCTGTGTCCTTGGAATATTTCTCTGCCCTCAACCGATTATCGCGCAAAACACAAGCAAACCATCCATTAATGGAGCTTCTGTAATTCAAGATAAACAGCGGGGCCGCGACACAAACGACATTGACACCCTTTCTACCCTGAACATCCGAAAAGAACGCGGAGCCCATTTTAATGGTAAAGGAGTTGGACTCACCGAGGTATTGACCGAGACTGAATTTAAAAAAGCGGCGTGCTGCACGCTGTCTGAGAGTTTCGAATTGAGTAACACCGTTGAAGTTAGCAATGCTGATGGTGTTTCAGGGATCAAGCAGGTTGAGATGTTGGGGTTGGCGGGCAAGTACGTTCTCATGTCGCGCGAAAACATACCTGGCATCAATGGATTGGCCACTTTGAATGGCTTAAGCAACATCCCAGGTCCCATGGTGTCTGCGGTTCAATTGGCCAAAGGCGCAGGTTCAGCCACGCTGGGTGCTGATGGATTGACGGGTGGGTTAAACTACCAAATGAAGGCAGATAGCAAAGATCCCAAGTTGTTTTTTAATGCCTACAGCAACCACCAAGCCAGGGCCGAAGCCAATGCCATTTTAAAATCCGTGATCGCCAACCGCGCTATTTCACATACCTATCTGCATTCTGGGGGACAATATCGAACAACCGACATGGGTAAAGATGGAATGGCAGACATGCCGCTCACCCAACGATTCTTGGTAGGTAACCACACCCAAATTCCCGGTAAAAAAGCGGAGGGACAATTGGGTTTCTTGGGCTACAAGGACAACAAACGCGGTGGGACACTTGCAGATGGTTCACTGAGTGATATTAGCCAAGAAGTTGGTGCCATGCAGTTCGATTTTACTGAAGAGCACCGAGAAGTTTACGGCAAACTGGGCATATTTCTATCGGAAAGTGGCGATCGAAGTTTGGGCAATATTTTCAATGTCTCCCAGCATCGCATACTATCTACCCTGAACTCACTACAAAACCGTCAATATTTGGGCACTGAAGACAGAATTTATTATAGCAGCATCTACCAAATGCCCGAAAAAAATGATGCCAACCTCAAATTGGGCATATCGGTTTTAGGCAGTAGGCTCGATGAGACATTGACCAACACAAACGGAGATAGTTTTCGATTAAATGGTTGGCAGAAAACAGCAGGCGCTTTCGGTGAATACACCATTGAAGGTGAGAAATTATCGGCTGTCATCGGCATGCGCGGTGATTGGCACTCTGTCTATGGCATTTACGCCACACCACGATTACATGTAAAATGGAGTATTAATAAACAGCATCGTATCAATGTTCAAGGGGGAATAGCTCGCAGAAGTAGTTATTTCTTGGCTGAGCACCTACCACAATTCATCAACGGGCGGACCTTACATATTGCACAAAACCAATTGATCCGTGGTCAGTGGATGCCTCAAGAAAAAGCATGGAACTACGGTCTGAGTTACCTCGGAAATTTCATGTCGATGGGCTACCCTGCTACCCTGAATGCTGATGTATTTGAAACTCGGTTCTTATCACAAATTGTGGTGGACAGGGATGCTACGGAGAACGATGTATTCGTTCATTCTGTAGGTGGATCGCAAGCTGGACGAACCCGAACTGCCCAAATAGATTTCGCGGCATACTTCCACCGCCGATGGAGTTACAAACTGAGTTATCGTTGGATTGATTCTCGGGTTTGGCTTGACAGCCAATTCATGCAGCAGCCATTACAGTCGGTGCATAGGGCCTTGTTTGTCATGCAGTACAACACACGAAACAAATGGTATTTCGATATTATTACGCAGTTCAATAGCCGCAAAAGATTGCCCTATTTTTCCTCTGTAAATCACGCCAAACACCCGGGATTTAGTCCAAATTATCTTGTACTGAATGCACAAATACGCAAGGTAATGAGTGCCTCCTTTGAATGGTATTTTGGCTGCGAAAACTTGGGTAACGTGAAAAATCACCATCCTGTAATGAACTGGGAAATACCATCAAGCAGGAATTTTGATGCGGGGTACGCTTGGGGACCTACAAACGGTCGCACCGTGTACGCAGGTTTGCGTTACAATGTCTTTTAACTCATGTGGGGAACATCCAGATCATTGTCAGTTCGATTTTGGATGTAACCCGACATGATTTGATAAATTTCTTTCCAATCCTTGTGAGAATCCAAGAGCTGTAAATGCTTCTGTATTGTCAGTTCATCGCCCCTTTTGGCCGGGCCCGTTAACTTTTCCCATGGGTGATTTGCGCCTAAATTCAAGGCTGTTTGGGCCAAAATCGGCTGAATCCATGAAGGTTGCAGTCCCTTTTGCCGCAACACATCATGGGCAATTCCCGCCATGGCCGTCGTAAAATTATTCGCAAATACGGCCGCCATGTGTAGATTCTCTCTGGCAGAAAATGGAATTGAATGCGTATTTACCACGCCCAACAATTGGGCAACTCTTGCTAATACATCGAAATCCTCTTCTCCACCCATCTCAGTAAAAACGGGCACTGTTGACCAATCAACTTCCGATTCTCCCGAAAAGGTCTGCAAAGGATAAAACACCATAGAAGCCGCCTGTTCAAGAAGCATTCTTGGCGTAGCGCCACTACAATGCACGATACTGATACCCGGAATATCGCACCGATTGGAAATCGTAGCAATAAGGCCATCGGTAACCGTCAGCAACAGCACATCACCTTGTCGTAATGCCGTATTGGGACTGCCCATCACATCCGCGTGATTCAACCAAGTAACATTGGAAGGTAAGGAGTTCGGCCGCGCTTTTTGGCTGATTACACCCAATTCATGGAAGTGATTTTCTGAATCAGAAAGTTCATTCCAGTTTTGCAAACAACCTTGAATCATTGCATTGCCAACACGGCCATAACCCCATATCAGCAATCGCGAAATCATGAGGTTAATTGCCTTTGTTTTTTGATGCGATTGAGGACAGCCAACACAAATCCAATGACCATGATGATGGTTCCCGCCCAAACCAAATTGATCCAAGGGAATTCGATGACTTGTATTACGATGTAATCCCACACAGGTGTTTTCTCCCCGGTTTGAATGACAAATCGGATATTTTGGGTGGCGGGATTGAAGTCCGTTATTTGTAGGTTCAGGATTGCAGCCATAATCCCAAATCGATCGCTTTCGGCAGGTTTCATGTCGAAATTACCCGTTTGCTCGTTTATCAAAAATTCCGGCCTCAACCAAACGGAATCTCCCAACCTCTTGGCTTTGATGGCCAGTTGTATTCTCAAACCATTGGAATCTTTGCTTCTATTAATACTATCAATGGTCATCACCACTTTACCCGTTTGCGTGATGAATGGACGGAAAAACCCTACAGTGTCGACCCGAAAATTGCTAAACGGCTCTTGTCGGTCCATACTACTTTCGTAATTCACATGGGTGAATACATCCTTGTGAAGAAAATGACGGGTAGAGGGCTCTGCCAGTAGTCCCATTTTGGGATTTTTCTGGGTTTTGGGCTCCAAAACAAAACTATCAATTGTGTTACCCTTTTCGTCTTTTTTGAGAAATGCTACCTTAAAGTATTTGTCGATACTATCCGCACCAACTCCTTTTCTTTCATTTATATACAGTGCAGTGTATTTTTGCAACGGTTGAGGCTTCCCTTTGTATAACAACTGATTTTCACGATTGAATTTTATGCCTTTGGCATCCTGGTTTCCTTTTTGATCAACCTCTGGGGCCAAATCGATGCCCTCTTGACTGGCAGAAAGTATGTTCTTATTTACCGAAGAAACGAGCACGCCCATCAGCAACACGCCAAAACCGACATGGGCAATATTTCCGCCCCAACGAATCCACTCCCACTTTTTCTTTTGGTATCCGTAAACCGTATTTGCTAGTACCAACGCAATACTCAACGCCAAAAACAAGACAAATTTGAATTCTTTGATATCAAATCCAATCATGAGCAATATGGTCACTACCACCACCCCAATTCCCAATTGCATCATGGGTTTTTTGATCGTTGACCACTCTGTTCCTCGAAATTTGAACCAATACCCAAAACTCATCAACAGCATGATTGGCATCGCCAACCACAATTGCACGCGATTGTAATCTGCCGCTGAAGGAACTGCCGTCTTGTACCCAAACAATTTATTGAACACGGGTATGGATGTAGCAGCAAATACCTGAACCAAAGACAATATCAAAAACATGGATCCCAGGAACATCCAAAACTCCCTGGAATGCAGTTTTTCATCTTCCATATCAATCTTGGTGCGCTGGAACAAAGCATAGATGTAATATATCAACCAAACCAAGAATAAAACGGTGCCTAGACCTTTTAGCCATTGATAAAAAGTATCGATGGTCTCTGGCGATTTGATGCTATAAGCAAGTACCATTGGCACAAGAAGCACCGCGGCGATTACAAGCAATGCCAAACGTCGTTTCCCTCCTTGTAAAACAACCACCAATCCAAGCGCCAAAAACGCCAACAGGAATAACAACAATTGTCCGGATAATCCCAGGTCCGTAAATGAATGCACACTCGCTTCACCCAAAATGCCACTTCTCGTCAAAAAGGTCGCGTAAAGCACAAGCCAAAACGCCAGTTGTGTCAACAAGTGAGAAGTGAACAGATGGCGACCAGTGGCTTTGGTGATGATTAACATGTGTGCTGCGCTGGCCATGATCAACCAAGGCATGAGTGACGCGTTTTCTACAGGATCCCAGGCCCAATAACCACCAAACGAAAGTGCTTCATACGCCCAAAATCCTCCCATGATGATACCCAGACCAAGAATACCCACACAAACCAAACCCCAAATCAATGCATGGGAAATCCAACCGCGGTCATTGTTACGCCAAAGTGCGGCGATACTGTAAGCGAATGGGACGATGGCTGTGGCAAAACCCAAAAACAAGGTGGGCGGGTGAATAACCATCCAGTAATTTTGTAACAAAGCGTTCAATCCATTTCCGTCTTTGAACACCTCGAGGTAATTACCTACGCCAATTTGTCCCAAAATGGGGATATTGAGGAAATCTGGGCGTTGCTCTCGCAATAAATCAAACGGTGAACTGCCTATTTTTAACTCCCCCCAATGGAATCCCAGCAACATTGACCCTAAAGCGATTTGTGCGAAGGCAATTACCACCATCACTGGCGACTCCCAATCCTTCGCTACTCGTTGTAAAATCAAACCTATCAGCGCATTCCAAAACAACCACAAAAGAAAACTACCCTCCTGTCCTTCCCAAAAGCAAGATATCATGTAATAGACAGGCAAGCTGTTGCTAGAATGACGCCATGCGTAATGGAACTCGTATCGGTGAAAGAAAATGATCGAAAAGAGCACAACAAAAACGGCCACAACGGCTGCGGCATGCAGCTGAAAAAACCGCTTACCCCACTGAAGACCCGTATTGAGTTTGTTTTGTTCGTGCTGAAAATAGAAGATGGCTGACAGGAGCGAAGCAATAAAGGACAAAATCACGAACACATGGCCAAGGTTTCCCAACCAGAGCCATTCTCCATTAAATACAACTGGCGTCTGTGTCTGATTCATTTTGCGGCTGTAGTTGCTCCAGGTGCATCCTCATATTTTGAGGGACATTTGCTCAATATTTCCGTGGCCAAGAAATGATCTTTTTCATAGGTTCCGATAAGCACCATTTTTTCTAATTGTTCAAATTGGGCTGGCTTCGGCTTGGTAAAAACCACTCTGCTCTCGTTGTTCAAAGTATCGAACCCATAAAACTCCAAGCGATTTGCATTGGTTTGGGCATCATAAATGATGGGTTTCGCCTTGTTCAATTTACAAACTACGTGAACGCTTTTTCCTGGGTTTTCTCCAGCAATCCGTTGGGCATCTGGAAATGCCACATATTGCGTGGTATTACCATATAAACTGATGACAGTGGCGATACCAATCCCTGCCAGAATCAATAATATGAGGTGAAACGGTTTCATGATTGCTTTTCGATTTTTGAAACTTTGCGATCGAGTCTGAATAAATACAACAAAATGCCCACAAAAATGATGATTAACACAGCATAAACGGCGTTCATCAAGTTGTGTTGTGCCAATTGTTCCGCTGCGTTGGCGTCGAACTGTTCTGTGATTGTCTGTTTCATGCGTTTAGTTGTTTTTCTTTTATGAGGGCGATTCTATATCGTAAATTGGCGATCCAATAATATAATGCAATCCATCCTATCACTGCCGGATAGAAAAATAATCTCATGGTTGAATCCAAATCATATTTATTGAAACCTACGGTCCCCCCGGATCCAGGATGCAGCGAATTGGGCGAAAGTTTTGGCATGATAGCAATCAATGCGATAAATATGGGGAAAATGAAAATTGAGTATACCGAGGTAATACGCGCACGTTGATAAGGGTCCGTCAAAGTAGATCGCAAAAGCAAATAAGCCAAATACATGGTCATACCGATCGCAACGCCATTGAGTTTGGGATCGGCTGCAGGCCACCATGATTGCCAGGTAACTCTGGCCCAAGTAGCACCGGTGATACATCCCAAAATACCCGCCAAAATGCCCACGCGAACCATGGAATCAGCAAAAATATCGTCTTGCAAATCACCAAATCGCAGATATCGCACTGCGTACCAGCAGGCAATCGCCAACAATGCCAGCATCGCAAACCACATCGGCACGTGATAGAACAAGTTTCTCACGCTTTCATTGAGTACCGTGCGATTGGGAAAGCTCATCTCAAAAATCTCACGATCGTTGTTGATGTGTTCACTGGGTTTATTTAGGAACGTTGACTTGCCCACAGTGTCGCCAACGGCACGCTCAACATAAACAGCATCGGGCAACCCTAAGTATTTGCCATTGCTGAGTTCTACGAAAACAGAATAATATGCATTTTCCAATTTCGACTCTCCCATGGTGAAATCGATGTTTGCAAGCAATTGTCCATGATCACCCGAAAACTTCACTTCATTTGTTTCCCATCGCCCCACGGTGCCTTTTGAAACCAAAATTACTTTGCTCGGAATCTGAAACTTGCCATTGCCAATTTTCTCGTCGCCAAAAGCGTTTTCCTTCAACCAGGGGGCATTGTATACATTGATTCGTAATAGTTGTGTTCCACCTGAGGTGATTTTTACTGGCGAAAGCCCTGTGATTCCGGGTTTTAGCGGCAAGAATAAGCCACCCAACACCACGTAGAGCAGAAATATGGTGGCCACCCATTTGTACCAATGTTGACGTAGATTCATGATTTTCTGCGTTTGATTTCAGCTTCAATGAGGGCGAGTTCCCTGCCCATTTGTCCTGCCATTCCACTGTTCTCCTGCGCACGCCTGGTCAGGTAGGGAATTACCGACAGAACTGGACCATATGGGACATATTTGCTCACTTTATACCCACTGTTCGATAGATTGAAACTGATGTGATCGCTCATTCCCAAAAGCTGCGAAAAAGAAACATTCCAGTCGGCTTTGGGCAACTGGTATTTGTTTAACAATTCCGTTCCGAGGAGTGATGATTGTTCATTGTGTGTGGCGATACAAATGGCAACTCGGTGATGATTCTCCATACAAAACGAAACTGCCCTGTTATAATCTGCATCTGTCGCCGTTTTGTTAGGTTGAATGGGGTCTTGATAACCCATGGCTTTGGCACGGGCCCTTTCTTTTTCCATGTATGCGCCTCTCACAAGTTTGTATCCGTAATGGCATTTCCCTTCCGCAACTTGTCGCTCCAAATAGGCCAATCGATCATGGCGATACATCTGCAGAGTATTGTACACCCAAGCCTGTTCCTTGTTCAACATTTCCATGGCATGGGTTGCCATCAAATCGATGGCTGCCTGTAACCATGACTCTTCAGCATCCACGAAAATGCGGACTTTGCTCTCCGCCGCAGATTGACATAATTTCATGAAACGCGCAAACCCGTTTTTCCATCCAGATTGATTTTCAACTGACAAAGCATTGGCAACCAATTGAATATCAACGATTGCGTTCTGTCCAATCACATGGGAAGCTTCTTCCAATACCGCAGACGAGCAAATACCCGTGGTTTTAAATACAGTAAAGGGAATGTCTGTGTTTCCTTTTGCCCGCTGGATTGTTTTCAACACCTCCTCGCAAGTGGCATCAAAAGTCACCTCGCTCTCCTCGCCTTCCACGGAATAATCCAATATTGTTCCTATACCACTCTTGGCCAAATTTTGGATAGCATTATCGCATTCTTTGATGTTCTCACCACCACAAAACTGCTGAAAAATTGTTTTTTTGATGGTGAATTTCAACCCCAAAAAAACAGCTGCTTTGGCCATGGCGGGCCCATAGGTTAACAAGGCTGGGTAGTTGAAGGAACGAAAAAGCCAACGGGCTTTGTTGAGTTCACCATTCGACTTGTGCGCAAAGGCCACAGAGGTGTTTTGGAAAGAAAGATCCGACGTGGACATCACCCACAAAAATAACGAAGAAATTTCGGTGTTTTAAGCCAATTTTCAATTAATTATGGCAATCGTAAATGCAGTGATTCCAGGGCTTCAGCCAATCCTGGATGTTTTTTCACCAAATAGTCCAACTTTTCTTTGTCGGTGTAAGGCCTTCTTTCCTGCACTTCGATTTTTCCAACCACGGATTGAATGCCTTGAATTCGCAATTGGGGAAGTTGCGCTTTGATGGCTTGCATCATTTGGGGACGGATTTCCTCGATAATATCTGCTTGATGAGACGCGTTCAAGGTGATCACCAATTGTTCCTCTTCGATGGCGTATTTCAACCCTTTCAAGCAAGTGAGCACCCTTGGGGTTTGTGTTTTGTAGTAATCCACCCAAAATTCATCCAGCGTTTTGAGGGAAGTAGGCGTTACTACATTTTCAAGTGCAGATGCGTCCATTGATGGCCGATCTTCTTCACCCTGCGAATTGGCATCGATGAAGTCTGTGCGATTGCCTTGGGGCGTGGCAGCTTCTTGTGTTGACTGACTAGATTCAGCTTTTTTCCGCTTAAACTCCTCAAAACTCCCCACCTTCAATCGGGTAGATGCCACTTGCTGTATGTCTTTTGGCAATGCGGATGTCGATTTATTCGCCCCTTCATTTTTTGTTAACTCTGGGCTT
>JALQWO010000047.1 GCA_023258655.1 Bacteroidia bacterium | reverse complement strand
TTGAAGCCGGCTTTGGCCACGCGTGCACCCATTTCGCGGGATTGTTGGTAGTACTCGTTGTCTTCCTTGAATCGGGCTGATCCAAAAATGGAGATACACGGACCTTGGAAGTGGAGGCTGCGGAAGCCTTTGATGAATTGGAAGAAGACACTCAGGGCGAAGGTGAATTCGGCGAATCGACTGCGGGGCCCCTGATATATGCGAAGATCGTTATTGCGGTTGTAGGTGTATTTTTCTTTCATGGACGTGTTTCAAATATCATAAAAAAAGCCCCGGCGCAGCCGGGGCTTGGAAAATATCTATTTCTTACAATTAGAAACGCTCATCGGCACCGAAGAAGAAGTTGCCTTCGATTTCGGCATTCTCATCGCTGTCGCTACCGTGAATGGCGTTGGCATCGATGCTTTTTGCGAACAAATTGCGGATGGTACCCGCCTCGGCCTTCTGGGGATCGGTAGCACCGATCAACTTGCGGAAATCTTCAATGGCGTTGTCTTTTTCCAAAATGGCGGCGTAAATGGGACCGCTGGTCATGAAGTTGACCAACTCACCGAAGAAAGGACGCTCTCTGTGGATTCCGTAGAAGTCCCCAGCACGCTCCTCGCTCAAACGGGTGTATTTCAAAGCCACCACTTTGAAGCCTGCTTGAATGATGTGATCCAAAATTTTTCCTGCGTGGCCGTTTGCTACTGCATCGGGCTTAATCATCGTAAAAGTGCGGTTTGTTGCCATGTGTTTATGAATTCGCCGCAAATTTCGGGATTATTCGGGAGATTCCGCTACAAAATCGCTCAAATAGATGAAATGTGCGGTCAAATTACCCCCTTTGGCGATGGTTGCCTCTTCAATTAACCGAGAATTGCCTTGCATTAGCTCAGGTATCACGTGTTGTAAGAGCATTTCCCCGAATTCTTCACTCGCATCCCTGGGTAGTTCATTGGGCAGATTGCCCACGGCCATCACATCGATGGAGTCACTGGAATAAGGTTCACACGGCGACTGATTTTGGCGCGACCACCCAATCACAGGATCCGCAATGCTGGTGGCCTGGTAGGTGATTGGAACACTGCCCTCCACATCGCAAGAGATATCGGCAATCACCGTGGGTGCAAACTTTTCAGGATCTGCAGTATCCGATGCCTCAAACAACCTCGGTAAATCTTCCGTCCAGTAAATGCCATTGACCAACAAATCTGTGCGCTCGGCGTAGCCCTTAAACTGACTTTTATACTCCCCGTGATGCTTATAAAAATGTTGGGTGTCCCACTGCGTGAGTGTAGGGTGCACATACAAATCCGGACTGTTCAACTGCACAAATACGGGTTCACTGTACTCCACGTGCAAGTATTGGTTGGGTGTAACCTCCCTAATTTGCATGGCCCGCAGTAGATCCAGGGCTCCTTGCGATACCCGACCACCCCCTGTCACCGCAATGCGCATGTTCGGCAACTCCACCCGCAACAACTGTGTGAGGATGTCGGCGTAATTCTTGCTCTGATGCGCGGGCTTCAGGGAAAACAATCCGTGCTTTTTGCCATAGACTAGCAGACCGTTGTAGGTTCCTACCACACCGGCATATCGACCAAATCCCAAGACCCGTGCACCCGTTTCGTATCGCAATACTTCATAATCGATGAGGGTGATTCCCTTCTTCAAAACTGTTTGCAGCATCCCGCGATTGTAGGGTTGCTTTTTGATGGTATGCGAAAAGAACAAATAGGTTTTTCCCGGAATTAACGCCTCGCTCGGCACCTCCTTGATGTTAAAGATGATATCGCAATGATCCAAGGAATCCACCACATCGATGCCCACTTCTCGGTAGGCCTCATCCGCGAAACACCGCGTGGGTGATGCTTCTACAAAAACCTTGATTTGGGGATAGCGTTGCTGTAATGCTACACACTGAATGGGTGACAGCGCAACCCGATTGTCGGGCGGTGTCTTTCGCTCTCTCGATAAACCAATAATCACAAATCAAAGGAACAAAAAATTTCTTTCCTTTGAAAGCCCGATCCGACATGTGTTTTAGTTACGCCATCAATTTTTCTGCCAGCACATTGCAAACCCAGCTGCAGCTGGACAATCCTGCGGATTGGGACATTCCATTGCCATGGGAAACTCCAACCAACGACGAGCCCATGGTGAGTCCAGGGTATTTTCTGAGTGGATTTGACCGTCCATTTTTGCCCGTCATTACGAGACAAACGGGCGCGGAAAGCCCAACACAGTGGAAGTTATCGCCGATGCGCTGGGGTTTGGTGCCACATTGGTGTAAGTCGGTGGAACAAGCCCATGAATTGAGTGTTTATGGTTTGAACGCTCGGGCCGAAACAGTCGATGAAAAGCCTTTGTTTAGGGATGCATGGAAAGCCAAGCCTTGTTTGGTGCCTGCCAGCGGCTTTTTTGAGTGGCAGACAATCGGAAAGAACAAACAGCCTTACTTCATTCATGCGGCGGATGAAAAGCCTCTGTTGTTTGCAGGTTTATATACGACTTGGGTTGATACCGACTCCGGCGAAGAATTGTCATCGTATTCGATTCTTACAACAGAGGCCAATGGCTTGATGGCAGAGATTCACAACGTGAAGAAACGCATGCCGGTGATATTGACGGTGTCGCAGGCAAAAAGTTATTTAGAATCAAATTCTACGGTGAGATCTACGATGTTGCAGCCTTGTGAAGACCAATTGCTCACGGCATATCCTGTAGGCACTTGGCTCAATGCAGTCAAGGCTCAGCGCAATGTACCACAGGCTTTGCTGCCCATTGAAAAAGATTTTCCACAGACATTATTCTGAGATTTTCGTATAGTATATTTGCGCCCCTAATGAAAAAGCTCCTTTGGCTGTCCGTTATAGTATTTACGTTCTTCGCTCAACAATCATGTAGTTCAAACGCGTCTGAAAAGCAGGGAAAGAAAGATTCCAGCACCCCTGTTGCTGTGCCGAACAAAATGGCTGTTGATGAGAAGCTCAGTGCTTTTGCACGATACATTTCGGGTGTACATGATGTCCAGAACGACAGTCTTGAGGCCAGTGAGTTTTGGAAATTACATGCGGCGAAAACGGATTTGCGTTGGCGCTTGTTGATGCAAAATGTAGGTACCCCCATTGCAACATGGGTAAACGAGAAAAATTACATTCCCAGCAACGCTCCCAAGACATTGTTGTATCCATTTGCGGGAGGTGATTTCTTCTATGCCAACTTGTTCTATCCCAACCGCGATACAGTAATCATGATTGGTTTAGAGCCAGTGGGTTCTGTGTTTGATGCAAAAACCATAGATGCTCCAAAATTGGAGGATTATCTCACCACCTTGGACCGTTGCATGTTCTATCCCCACAAATTGGGCTTCTTCCGCACATTGAGTATGGATGATGACTTTGCCCATGAGTTGATGAACGGCACTTTGCATACCTTCATGTTTTATTTGGCACGGAATGGGTTCGACTTGCATTACGTGGAGTATTTCAACTTAGATGCACAGGGCAATGCGGTTGCAGTAGAAGCGGGAGCGGAGGCGAAAGGGTTGAAAATTGGGTATTCCAACAAGAATGATAAGCAAGTGAGACAGTTGGTTTACTTGAGTCAAGATATCAGTAATACCGCCAATCAAAAAGCGCCGGGTACGATCAATTATTTGAAGCATAGGGGCGATGTAGTTTCCTTTTTCAAAGCAGCGAGTTATCTGATGTACAAGGATTACTTCTCAGACATTACCAACGTGGTTTTGGGTCAATCCAAGATCATTTTGCAGGACGATAGTGGGATGCCTTTGGCGAGCATGCAAAAGGGAGGATTCAATACAGAGGTCTTGGGAGAATACAGCAAGACCATCGATTTGTTTTCGAATTACTTCCAAAAGGACATGCGTGCTGAGTACGAAGCGAAAAAACCCGCCAAGTTGCCGTTCACCATTGGCTACAATGCAGAGTTTGGTGAATGTAACTTGCAGTTGGGCATCAAAAAATGAGCAATTTTATTTGTTTCAAAGCCGAATGGTTGTCTGACGAAGATGATCGAGCAGACATCATCACTGCGTATTTGGCGGAATACCCATTTACCCATTTTGAAAGTGAGTCGCGATGGTTAAAAGCCTTTGCCGATGAAAATGATATTTCGGAGGAAGAATACGAAGGCATCGAAGAGGCTGTGATGGACTATTGCGATCGCATCGAATGGAGCATCGTAGAACGGGAAAATTGGAATGAACTGTGGGAGAAAAATTTCTTTGATCCATTGCAGGTGGGAGATTTTTATGTTCGGGCTACATTTCATCCCGAGGCCCCGGAGGGGACGAGGGCCATTACCATTGAACCGCGCATGAGTTTTGGCACGGGTCATCATGCCACAACCCGGTTGATGTTAACGGCTATGCAGGAGTTTGCGCAAGATTTTGTTGGTAGCAAGGTATTGGACATGGGTACTGGTACCGGCATTCTTGCCATTGCCGCTGAAATGTTGGGAGCCACTGAAGTGCTGGGTGTGGAAATAGATGATTGGGTGGTAGACAATGCCAACGATAACCTCAAAATCAATCAAACCAATTACAACACCATGGTTCACGGGGATGTGAAAGCCATAACTGCTGTGCCAAATGACTATTACGATGTGGTTTTGGCGAACATTCATCGGGAAGTAATACTGTCTGACATGATGGCCTACATCCGTGTTTTGAAGGGAGGACATAAGCTCTTTTTGAGTGGTTTGCAGGTGGCTGATGAGACATTGATAGTGGACCATGCGAAGTCTCTGTCAATGCGGCACCTAAAAACGGAAAATACAGACGGTTGGCTGATGATTCTGTTGGAAAAAATTGCGTGAAGGTGCGGTAAATTTGGGGTAATTTCGTACCTTTATTTCCCTTGAGCAGTGTGATTAAATTATTGTCGGATGCGGTAGCAAATCAGATTGCTGCGGGAGAGGTTGTGCAACGTCCAGCCAATGCCATCAAGGAGTTGTTGGAGAATAGTTTGGATGCGGGGGCTACCAAAATACAGGTGCTAATCAAGGATGGTGGTAGTACATTGATGCAGGTCATTGACAATGGGAAAGGGATGAGTGAAACCGATGTTCGGTTGTGTTGGGAGCGTCATGCTACTTCGAAGATTCAGAAGGCCGAGGATTTGTTTCAGTTGCAAACGTATGGGTTTCGGGGCGAGGCCATGGCATCTATTGCGGCCGTTGCCCAGGTAGAAATGAAATCGCGTCGCGCGGAGGATGAGGTAGCGCAGTATATCCGTATTGAGGGGAGTGAAGTATTGGAGCAACGGCCAGACGCCGCGCCGGTGGGCACCAATATTTCGATCAAGAATTTGTTTTACAACATCCCGGCGCGCCGGAATTTCCTCAAGAGCATTGCCGTTGAAACCAAGCACATTGTGGAGGAGTTTTTGCGACAGGCGATGGCCAATCCGCAGGTTGAGTTTGTTTATCACAACAATGGTCAATTGGTGTATCATTTCCGAAGTCAGTCTGCCAAGGACAGGGTTTTAGAGGCTTTGGGCAGAAAGCAGGCGAGTGAGTTGCTTGCGGTGGAGGAGCATACAGACATAGTAGAAATTCAAGGGTTTGTGGGAGCACCGGGCTGGGCGAAGCGCACCCGGGGCGAACAGTATTTTTTCATGAACGGTCGGTTTATCCGATCCAGTTATTTCCATCATGCGGTGAGTTCGGCCTATGAGGGATTGATAGAAGCCGAATCCCACCCTACTTATGCAATTTATTTGAAGGTGCATCCAAGTAAAGTGGATGTCAATGTGCATCCCACCAAAACGGAAGTCAAGTTTGAGGACGAGAAGCACATATACAATTTGGTTAAGGCGGCGGTGAGAAAGTCATTGGGTTCATTTGTGGTTCAGCCCAATCTCGACCTGGGCGACTTTGATCACCTGGATGCGTTTTTGCGTCAGCCCATTGCGCCGCGGAGCGGCGCAACACCACCGCAATGGCAGAGTGGTTCACCCGCGAATACCGAAAAAAGAAATCCAGCCTATAACCCCTTTGGCGATAACGGCGGTGGATACCAGCGCAGCAGTCATCAAGATTGGCAAAAAGTCCTTGGCTCTGTAGAAATAACTACAACCCATTCAACTTCTGGCTCGGTGGATTCCCAACTGTCGATTCCCACTCCGCCTGCCACGGATGCCCCTGAGCCCCAGTTGGGTGGTGTTTTTGCATTGGGGGAAAATTATCTTGTGGCCAATGTAAATAGTCAATTGTGGGTGGTTGATAAAAAACGCGCCCAACAACATATTTATTACCATGAGTATCTTCAACAATTGCAAGCCCAGTCAGGGGTAAGTCAGCAATTGCTCTTTCCTAGAACCATTGAACTGTCTCCCGTACAAATTCCCATGGTTTTGGAATTGATGCAAGAGCTTCAATGGTTGGGTTTTGATCTTTCACACTTTGGTGGCAACACCCTCATCGTCAATGGGGTGCCGGCCATGCTCTCGCAAGGAGATGAACAAAAATTGATAGAGACCTTGTTGGAAGATTACCAAAATACCCAGGGGGATATCAAACTGTCGAAATACCAAAGTATGGCTTTGTCCATGGCCCGCCACGCCGCATTGCGCAATCCAATAAATCAATCCGAGGAGGCCCTGCAATCGCTCCTATACCGCATGTTATCATTGCCCGATTATCACAGTTCCCTCAACGGAAAAACCTTATACATAGAGATATCAGCCAACCAATTGTTTGAACGTTTTCAATCACAGAAATTTAAATCGTAACGATGCCGCAATTAACCCCCGCCCTGAAGAATTTACTGATTATTATGGCTTTGATCGGTCTTGCCCAGTTGGCCCTCCCCAACATTGGTTTCAATCCTGAACAGCTCTATCTTTTCTATCCGGATAGTTACAATTTTCAGTGGTGGCAGATATTTACCCACGTCTTTTGTCATGGCAGTTTGGGCCACTTCATTTTTAACGGAATCGCTCTGTTTAGTTTTGGTTTGGTGGTTGAAATGCGCCTCGGCTCGCAACGATTCTTGCAACTATTCTTCTTTGCTGCCTTGGGTGCTGTTTTGTTTCATTTTGCCGCGATGGGTTACACCATCCATGATAAAATTGGCACATTCTTCCCCAACCACGCCTATGGTTACGAAGCTGTTCCCTATGGTCCCATGGTAGGTGCCTCCGGAGCCGTTTATGGAGTGATGGTCGCCTTTGCTGTGCTGTATCCGAATGAAACTTTGCTGTTCCTGTTTATTCCTTACCCGATTAAGGCCAAGTATTTGGTGCCGATCATGGTTGGATTGGATATTGTTTTGGGACTGGGTAGTTTTTCGGGCGATAACGTGGCACACTTTGCACACATTGGAGGCGCGGCCATTGGTCTTGGGTTGATTTTTTTCTGGAAAAAACAGGATCGCTGGCGCATGGACAAATTTGACTATTGATTGATCATCATGATGGCCAATTTGCGGGAATGGATATCGAGTAGTAAAACCGGGGTGCAACAACTATTGTTTGTTTGCGTCTTGGTATTCATACCGGCCTGGTTGATGCAACTCTGCAATTTATCGGCCCCCCTTTGGTGGTTGACATATACCCCATCAACGTGGATAAAGCCTTGGTCTCTGGTTACATACATGTTCTTGCATGTGGGTTTTTGGCATCTCGTTGGAAATATGCTGTGGCTCTATTTTGTGGGCAGCATTCTTCAAGATTTGGTGGGAACCAAACACATTTACCGATTGTTTTTGGGAGGCGGGATTCTGGGGGCCCTGTTTTTCCAAGTGATATATTCACTGTCTGCTTATGCCGAGCAAGGCATACCTTTCCAATTGTTGGGTGCCTCCGGCGGCGTATCAGCCGTTGTCATTGGTACCGCTATTTTTACTCCGAGGTACCGATTATTCTTGTTTGGATTGGTTGAGGTAGAACTTCGTTGGATTGCCTTGGTGAAAGTGCTTCTTGATTTTGGGGGATTGGCAAGTGGTAGTAATGTTGGCGGCTACACAGCCCATCTCGGGGGGATTGCTTGGGGTGCATTGTATGTTATGGGTATGCTGCGAGGCGATTTTTTGGCTGGTGTGTTTGACTTTTTTGAGAACTTTTTGGCAGGATTCCGGTCGATTTTTCAAAAAAAATCAACCCGAAACCCGAACCTTCGTTTTGAAAAAGGCAACAAAAGTGTAGTTTCGAAAGCAGAGCCCTCGAAAAAAGGTCCAACAGAGGCTGAGGTTAACGCAATTTTGGATAAAATATCCCAAGTTGGCTACAACAACCTGAGCGCCAAAGAAAAAGAAACCTTGTTTAAAGCGAGTAAAACAGATTAACATGAAATTCCTTAACATCATCGCTTTTCCTGCTACCGTGGTATTGGGGTTGCTTTTGATGCTTGCTGGGTTGGTGCCGAGTATTTCTCCCGCAACAAGTTCTTGGTTGCCCCTGTTGGGATTGGCGTTCCCTGTTTTGTTTTTGTTGGTTTTTTTGGCCTTTTTCTATTGGTTGGTCCAGCGCAAGTGGCGGAGTTTGTTTGCACTTTCGTGCTTATTGTTAAACCTTGGACCGGCGAGTTTGTATTTTCAATGGAATGATTTAACAGCCGAGCGAAGCGAGGCTGAAAACAGAGAAGAATCCCTCGATGTTGAGATGAATATGGGTTCTCAGCGACTCAAAATCATCAGTTACAACGCACAACTGTTTGGACTTTACCAGGACGAATCTTCGGTGAACATTGTCAATACCGAGTACATGCCGGCCACTGATTCATTTCTAAAAGTCATGAAAGCAGAGCAAGCCGATGTGGTCTGTTTGCAGGAGGTGTATGCGAAGGCAGGGGGATTGAAAGCACTCGCCCGATTCCTCAAAGCGGAGGGCGGATTCGATTACAGTCAATCCTACACCCTCTCTAATTCCCGTCCTTACGGAATGATTGTGTTGAGTAAATACAAAATCAAACGCTGGCAGCCCGTTTCTTTGGGTCCAAATACAGGCAACATGGCCATGTGGGTGGATATAGAACTTGCATCAAGGAGCGATGCTCACCGCGATGCAAGAATTCGGGTATACAATTTACACTTGCAATCATTCCGATTTGCCAAACAAGATTATGCGGTGATGCAAAAGCAAACGCAACAACAGGAAATTGACATCGAAGGCAGTAAGGGAATCGTGGCGCGACTTCGAATGGGCTACAAACGCAGGGCAGAGCAGGTTGCCATCGTCAAGGAAAGCATGATCGCATGCGATTTCCCCAAGATTATCTGTGGTGATTTCAATGATATTCCGGTGAGTTACACCTACCGACAGTTGAGTGCGGGTATGAAGGATGCCTTTGGGGAAGCTGGTCGAGGGATTGAAACGACCTACAAGGGGTCAATGCCCAGTTTTCGGATCGATTATATTCTGTATGACAATCCCATGCGTGCCATTCGATATCACAGTGTGGATGAGGTACCATCCGATCACAAACTGATTGCTGCGGAATTACAAATTGGTGAATTGTTTAGAGCCTATTAACGCGCGATTTTGACAAAGTAAATTCTTGCATTGGTGAATTTACACGGACGTGCGCACGGGTACTTCAATATCTTTGTGTTGTGCGTATATTTGCACAAAATCATTATGCCATATTTCTTTACCTCAGAATCCGTGTCCGAAGGACACCCAGACAAAGTAGCAGATCAGATTTCAGATGCATTGATTGACCATTTTTTGGCTTACGACCCAGACAGTAAGGTAGCATGTGAAACATTGGTAACCACGGGTCAAGTTGTATTGGCAGGTGAGGTAAAATCTGAAGCGTATTTGGATGTACAAAAAATTGCGCGTGAGGTGATAGCAAAAATTGGCTATACCAAGAGCGAATACATGTTCGATGCTAACAGCTGTGGCATATTGAGTGCAATTCACGAGCAAAGCCCCGATATCAACCAAGGTGTAGAACGCAAGAATCCTGAAGATCAAGGTGCGGGTGACCAGGGAATGATGTTTGGCTATGCCAATAACGAAACCGATAACTACATGCCTCTGCCATTGATGTTGGCACATTTGCTGTTGGAGGAATTGGCAGCAATGCGTCGCGAAGGCAATGTGATCGGTTATTTGCGTCCAGATGCCAAGAGTCAGGTGACAATTCAGTATTCAGACGACCATAAACCCTTGAAAATAGACACCATCGTAATTTCTACCCAACATGACGACTTCGATGAAGACGAAGCTATGTTGAAGAAAATTCATGACGATTTGGTGAATTTGTTGGTGCCCCGTGTGATGTCAAAATTGCCTGCGCATATCCAAGCTTTGTTTGGGTCTGACATCAAATACCACATCAACCCTACTGGTAAATTTGTTATCGGTGGCCCACACGGAGATACAGGTTTAACTGGTAGAAAAATTATTGTTGATACTTATGGAGGTAAAGGTGCACACGGAGGTGGAGCTTTCTCTGGAAAAGATCCTTCTAAAGTTGACCGTTCTGCTGCATACGCG
>JALQWO010000046.1 GCA_023258655.1 Bacteroidia bacterium | reverse complement strand
TTTCCCAAATCTAGCGTCAACAATGTGCACAAAATGGTAATGAGTTCAACCAAAATCTTGGCACGACCTGCCTCGGTAAGTGCTTCACCACCCACACTCAAGGTAGCAATCACACTCACCCACAACAACATCACAAAAGGGTTGATGATGTTCATGAAAAAACCACGATACACCGATGAGGATGCACTGACTTTAATCTCTGGTAAGTTGTGATTTTTTCCGAATGCCGATTGAATACCCAAATACAAAATGGTAACCGCGGCAAGGCCCGTAAACACGAGTTGAAAGGTAGGTGTGGTAAAGTATCGACTCAGCCCGAAGAAACAGAGCAAAGCCACAAACATCTCACTCAAAAAGATACCCAAAGCCACCTGCATCCCCTGCTTTTTTCCGCCTTGGATCCCCGTGTGAATAAGGGTAAAAAAGGAAGGCCCAAAACTCAGCAAACCGATCAAAAATCCGTACCAAATTCCCTTCCCTATAGACAACAACATTTCCAAAGCCGTGCCCGCAAATTAGGCCCGAAATATGGCATGAACAAACGCAATTGTGGATTAGCCCAATTTATCCGACACTCGCTGCAGAAACTCCTGCGACAATGAAGGATGAGCAGCGATGATTTCACGCTGAAACAAGATATTCGCTCCACCTGAAAAGTTGGAAACAAAACCCCCTGCCTCCTCCACCAGCAGTGCACCGGCAGCCACATCCCAAGGAGCCAAACCCATTTCGTAGAACGCATCAAACCTTCCTGCCGCCGTATAAGCCAAATCAATGGCTGCCGAGCCCATCCTCCGCAATCCGTGCGTACTGCGCATCAAATCGGACAACAAATCCAAATAGGGCGACATTTTCTCAAAATCGTAATAGGGAAACCCCGTGGCTATCAGGGATTGCGACAAGGCAACTTCACCCTCCAATTTCAGCGGTTTTCCATTGAGAAACGCACCCCCTCCGCGGATTGCCGTGAAGGTCTCACCCATCGCAGGTGCATGCACTATGCCCAATTGCAACGAACCCGCATCCCATAAGGCGATACTTATCGCGAAAACTGGTAAGCCATGCAAAAAATTGGTTGTCCCATCGAGAGGATCAATAATCCAAGTAGGATGTTCACCCAACACAGAATCGGGGTTGTACTCTTCGCCAATAAAATGAGAACCCGGCAGTATGGAAGTCAAACCCTCCATGAGGCGTTGCTCTGATTCTTTGTCCACAAAGCTCACCAACTGATTGAGCCCTTTGTCTGCGATGTCTTGCGACTTGACTGTTTGCCAGTGCTGCATCTGAAATGACCCAACCGATGTGCAAAGCAACTCAACCTGACCCAACCAGGTCTGCAACTGGGGGAGCGTCATTGACGAATTCATCGCTTAGCAATGGGTAGCAAAAGCGCCTTTCAGGTTGTCGGCCACCATGTCTGCTGTGCGACCTTCAATCATGTGGCGTTCTACCATGTGAACCACTTCGCCGCCTTTGAATAATGCCACAGCGGGAGAAGATGGCGGATAAGGGGCCATGTATTCACGAATTTTGGCTACCGCATCCAAATCCTGACCTGCGAAAACTGTCACCATCTTGGCGGGCTTTTTATCGCCACTGAGTGATTTCAACACACCTGGACGTGCCGAACCTGCTGCACAACCACAAACAGAATTCACCATGACCAACGTCGTATCTTCATTTCCTTCCATGAAAGCAACCACTTCGTCGGCTGTTTTCAACTCAGTAAAACCGCCGTTTGTCAATTCTGCACGCATGGGTGCTACAAGCATTTCTGGGTATGGCATATTTGTAGATTTTTAAATTTTTACAAAGATACAAAATTCGTCGAGTGCAACCATTGGCTTTTGCAGCGTCATTTACACAACGCAGCCGCTGAAAATTGGTGAAACTGATTTAACTTTCACTCCCGATTCCGGACAACAAAACCAAACCAAACTGTGTCAATACGTATCATTCTCATCTCATGAAAAAACGCTATTCCCTAAAGCAGATTGCCCTCTATATTATCTTGATTTTCCTGGGGCAATTTACATCGCCCTTAAAAGCCTCTCATTATACATTCGGGAGTGAGGTTTGGGCCACGCATATTACAAAGAACAAATATGAAATTAGCTATCGCGCCTACAGAATGTGCGGTGCGGTAACGTCTGCGCCGTCTTCCGTTTTTGTGGTAGCCTACGGAGGCAAAAGCGCGGCTTGTGGAACGGTTTCTTTAACCGCCTCGTTGGTATCGAGTTCGGCAATCGGACCCAAATGCTCCACTGCCATTGATTGTGACAAAGGCTATTTATTCAGAGAGCACATTTACAAATGCACAGCCGATTTAGACAGTTCCATTTTCAAAAACATTCTTTCCGGTAGCACCTGTAAAAACATCACATTCGCCGTTTACGGATACCTTTACCCTACCGTGTTGCCTTGTTTCAATTGGGACGCCTATTCCGCAACCACCATTTATTTGGAAAATTTGGCCAATTGCACAAAAACGACCAATACGCCGCCCGCGAGAATGTTTGATCCGTTGCGAATCGTCCAACTCGATCGTACCACCATCTTCAATCAAGGTCTTTCCGATACCGTTGATAGGGATGTCCTTCGTTATGAACTCTCACCCTCGAACTGGGATCTCCCCTACAAAGGCAGAACCTGCGTAAACACACCGACCAAAGATTTAAGTCACCCTTTTACACCCACTTGCGTCGGCACCACCCTGTGCAGCCCAAACACCAAGACAAGCCCTGTTCGCGGCACCTACTTTGATACCACAGATGGCGTTTTCATATTCACTCCCAGCGTAGATGGCGAAATTGGCATGGCCACCGTGAAAGTGAAAGAATATCGCATCGATAAAAATGGCAAATACACACTCATCGCAGAACATCAACGCGAGATTTCAGCCGTGGTGGTTGACCCCAAAGGCAACAACGAATCTCCCAAAGCCGTGCTCACCCAAAAAAGTGTGATCAAAGTGTGTGTGGGTAACACAATAAAGCAAAAATTTGTGGACTTTGACGACATTGTGGCTCCCTTTCAAACGGGAACCGACAGCCTTCAAGTCATTGTGCCGCCAACCTACCGCGGGGCTTCAATCAAAGTTTATAGCTCGGCGAGAAACAAACGTAGTTTGGAATTCAACTGGACTCCTACCCTTGCCGACACCTTTGCAGATGGCTATGTTTTCCCCATCAAAGTGGTAGATCTCCACTGCAGCGAACCCCTGTCAACCACTTACAACTTGATTGTAAAAGTGTATCCCACACCCACTGGAACACCCCAAATCAGCTACAAGGGATGCAACAACCTTACCTTGAACGTGAAAAATTTCACAGGCGGAAGCGCCCCAAAAGTGAGTTGGCAAGTATTGGATTCGGCCGGAAAAACATTGGGCACAACCAATCGCACCAGCGATAGTCTTCGTTTGAATGGCTCTGGCAAATACAAAATCTTGGCATTGTTTTCCAATGAAGGAGGGTGTTTCCGCTCTTGGGACACCACCATCAACATCATCGATACGGTGATCAATTTCTCTTTGGGCAACAACAAACCGTTCGCAGATACCTTGAATTGTCCGAACGGCCAAATCCAATTGGAACCCAAGAACGTTCTAGCCCGCAAAGGGACATTGCGCTATCAATGGTATGGAATGGAAGCATCCATCGCCGCGCAAACGATGAACCCAAGAAATGTTAATTTCACTACCCTGCAGAATATTGGCAGCAACAAATTGATTACCATTAAAACCCAAAAGGACACGTCTGTGATCTTGGTAATCACCGATGCCAAAGGATGTACAGAGGCCCAACAAATGAATATCAAGCAGGTGTACAGCGATCCCATTCTTTGGAAAAAATCACCCTTAGCACCCATTTGTGCTTCAGACCCCCCGCTCAAATTGATCGATCCCATGACCAAAGACATGCTCGATGGTGGACCTCAAACCTACATTCGTTGTTTGAATGGAAAATACCTCGATAGCATAGGACCCAACTATTATAAATTGCGCGCACCGGCTGCTATCACAGGTGTCGAAAAAATCACCCTGTCGCTGGTTGCAGCCTACGACACATTGGGATGCGTGGACTACGACACCAACACGATTGATGTGATATACCGTCCGCAATTTGATTTGGCATCGACCAAAACGGTGTGTAGCGGAGATTCCGCCTTTTTCCTCGCGGATGCCGTTGACAAACCCGCAAAAAATGCGCTGCCTTATGAATGGAAAATCATCGGCATGCCATCGAAATCCATTGCGCAACTGATGACCATCACCGTGGGAGGCAAAACCGGACCACACTTGGTTACCCACCTCGATTCCATCGCAACAGGCAACTACAAATTGCAAGCCTGCGCCGTGGATTCTACGTTGGGATGTAGAGCCTGCGATACCACAACCATCATCTCCAAAGCCCAAACTAAATTCACCTACACAGGGGACACTTTGTTATGTCCGTATGATGAACCATTCCGACTGTGCTGCAATCTAATCATCTCTGCGGGCGAACCGAGCGATACCATCTACCGCTTTACGTTGGGGTCGGTCAACGGCAACACAAATCCATCGGCAAGGGAGCAACAGGTATTTGATCCAAACAGCAGAACATTCACTCCAAGAATGGCGGTTGGAAACATTAAAATTCGCTTGGAATCATCCAAGTTCTGCTATCCCAGTGGCGAAATCAACTTGAGAATCCAAGACACCCTACCCATCAGTTTCAGTGTGAGTCCCGACACGATAATTCGATTGCCCAGCACTTCGTTTACCTTTATCGCCAACACCAAATCTCCCCAAGTATGGTGGAGTTTAGGCGCGATGAACTATATTATGGCTTCAGTCTTAGATACCATCAACTATTCGTACCAAAGCAAGGTAGCAAGCTACAGGGTCGCTGCGCGAAGCTTCCACAATAATGGATGCAAAGGCGAATACACCCAAACCGTTTATATTTGGGATGTTTCGGGGCTAACGCTATTCAACACAGAAGCGAAAATCACGACCAACCTCACACTGATTTCAAACACATGGCAGTTGGATGCCTTGGATCTGTACGATTTGCAAGGCAAATTGGTGTATCGCACCGATAAAAACACCGGTGTTCCCGCTCAGGATTTAAGGCCAGGCGTATATCTGTACAAAATCAAGGCCCATACATCCCAAGAAAATGTAGAAAAAACGGGGAAATGGTTGAACTTTGACCAGTAAAATCATCCACGCCTCAGAAATTTTTTCCGTCGGCGTTTAATTATTGTATTTTTTACAATATATTCGCCATCAGCGGAAGATAATCAGGCAATCGGATGGACGGAAAATTTGAATCTTATTTTAAAGCGGCGGTATCGGTCGACAACGTGGTTTTCGGATTTGACCACACCGGTCTCAAGGTTTTGTTGATTTATCGCGGTGCTGACCCTTACAGAAATTGTTGGGCATTGCCGGGTGATTTGATTAGTCTCGACACCAACCTGATTGATTCTGCGGAAAAAGTGCTTCAAGACCTCACCGGACTGGAGGAAATCTACATGGAGCAGATTCACACCTTCGGCAAGGTTGACCGCCACCCCTACGGCCGTGTATTTACCGTGGCCTATTTTGCATTGATCAAAATTGAAGACTACCACTTGCATCCCTCCTCTTGGGCCGAGGAAGCAGCATGGTTCCCAATCAGTGAGATTCCCGATTTGCCATTTGACCACAACGAGATTTTGGCCTTCGCCAAAGAACAGTTGAAAAGCAAAATTCGCCGTCAGCCCATCGGCTTCGAATTATTGCCCAAGCATTTTACCCTCACTGAGCTGCAAAGTTTGTACGAATCGATTTTGGAGACCGAGTTCGATGTGAGAAATTTCCGGAAGAAGATCCTGTCCATGGATTTCATTAGCGATACAGGGCTGAAACAGACCAGTGTCACCCATCGCCCCGCAAAACTTTACAAGTACAACGCCAAGCGCTATAGCAACCTCATCAATACTGGGTTTGCGTTTGACCTTTAATGGATTTTCACTACACCATGAAACATTTGCATAACCGCGTTGCCAATCGCTTCGCCGTCGTTTTTATTGCCACGATGTCTTTTTTCACCAGGTCATCTGTCATGGCTCAGCCACAAAGGGTGAATGATGCCAACATCCAAGCCTTATCGATTCGCACCTTGGACAAAGCCATCGACGAGGTGATAGACAAACTGAGCCTGGAGCAGAAGGTGGGACAAATGACACAAATTGATTTGGGTGTGATTGCGGTGGGCAGTCCTTGTGGGTTGCAACAGCCTCAGACGTTAGACAAAGCCAAGTTGCGCGAGGCCATAGAGAAGTACCACATCGGATCTGTGTTGAACGTAGGTTGCGGATCGGGTACCATTGCCTTGGATCGCTGGAGAGACATTCACAAGGGCATTGCAGATGCAGAAGCGGAGTTTTCAAGTACGCACATTCCCATTTTATTTGGTATCGATGCGATACACGGTGTAAACTACACGGTGGGCGGAACGATGTTCCCTCAGCAGATCGGTCAGGCCGCAACATGGAACCCCGATTTGGTGTTAAGAGCGGCTGAGATTACGGCGTTAGAGTGCAGAATTTCTGGCATTCCATGGAACTTTTCACCGGTGTTGGACTTGGGCCGACAGCCTTTATGGTCGCGCTTTTTTGAGACCTACGGCGAGGATGTTTACTTGGCCAAAAGCATGACTAAGGCCAGCATTCGTGGCTATCAGGGCAGACTGGACGACAATGCCATCGATGGCGAACACGTGGCGGCGTGCATGAAACATTTTCTAGGTTACAGTTATCCTTTGAGTGGCAAGGACCGCACACCGGCATGGATTCCTGAACGCGAATTGCGCGAATACTACTTACCCACCTTCCAAACCGCGATCGCGGAGGGGGCATTGACCGTCATGATCAATTCTGGAGAATTGAATGGTACGCCGGTGCATATCAATCCAGACATTCTCACCAAATTATTGCGCAAGGAATTAAAATTCAAGGGGCTGGCGGTTACGGATTGGGAAGACATTTACAAATTGCACACCACACACAAAGTGGCGGCCTCGTTGCGCGAGGCCGTGAAACTGGCCATCAACGCCGGGATCGACATGTCGATGACCCCCAACGATTTTCAGTTCAACGAGCATTTGATTGATTTGGTGAAGTCGGGCGAAGTGCCCATGTCGCGAATCAATGAAGCGGTGCACCGCGTGTTGTATGTAAAACACAAATTGGGATTGTTCAACGCCTTTGAACCCCAATTACTAAGCATTGGCACGGTTATACCCGAACACCTCCTCGGCAGCGAATTGCATCGAAAAGATGCCCTATCGGCCGCACAAGAAAGCATCACTTTGTTAAAAAATTCGAATGCCTCGAACGGACAGTCAACATTGCCCTTAGACGCGAACCAACAAGTGTTCATTTTTGGCAGCGCCGCCAACGATTTGAATTTGTTGAATGGCGCATGGACGAATACTTGGCAGGGGAACGACAGTCAATATCGTCACAATCCAAGCTTCCCTACCATTTACGAGGCGTTGAGCGGCAGCAGCTCAATCGTGGACGAACGCAAATCCAACAATGAAACGCCCGCGGAATTGCCCAAATCATGCACATGGCTGCCGACACAATATCGCACGGCAAAACAATTAAAAACACTTAAAAAATCACTTTCCCCCAATTCTGTGGCCGTTTTCTGTGTGGGCGAAACCCCAGGAACAGAGATTCCGGGCAACATCGATGATTTGGCGGCGGAGATCAATCCTAACGACAAAATACTCTTCGATTTTTTCAAGCAAAACAACATCCCTGTGGTTTTGGTATTGGTGACAGGTCGTCCGCGCATCGTTACCGATTACTCGAACCAATCGGCGGCAGTGATTCAGGCCTATCTGCCGGGCAACGAGGGCGGCAAAGCCGTTGCGCAGATTCTAATGGGATCTGTAAATCCTTCTGGCAAATTGCCTTATACTTACCCCCGCTTCGCGGGGGACATCGTCCACTACGACCATAAATCAACCGAAAAGAATGATAAACTCTTTGGAACCAATGCCTATCAGCCGCTGTTCGACTTCGGAACGGGCTTGAGCTACACCCAATTTAGCTATACAAACCTGTTGGTATCTGACAAACTTGATGGTTTTATTGGTTTCCAGGTAACCATCACCAATACCGGAAAGGTAGCGGGAAAGGAAGTTTGTCAGTTATACTACCGCGATGAGTATGCGAGCATCACCCCATCGGTAAAAAAATTATGTGCATTCAAGAAAACCGGTGTATTACTCCCCGGCGCGAGTGAAACGATAACTTTTAACATCCCGCTGGAAGACTTGAGTTTCATCTGCAAAGACTTGGTAAGGGTAACTGAATCTGGCGATTTCA
Source organism: Bacteroidia bacterium (assembly GCA_023258655.1). Taxonomy (GTDB): domain Bacteria; phylum Bacteroidota; class Bacteroidia; order NS11-12g; family UBA955; genus UBA955. The sequence goes on along the minus strand of JALQWO010000046.1, from coordinate 2,466 downwards.
CCTTCATGATGAACGGACAGTCGGTTTCGATTAATCTGCAATATATGTGGCTTGATGAGGAGGATATCGAAATCCCCGAAGAGTAAATTTTCTCCTTGGGCTTTTTTGAATTCAGAAATACATCTCGGCACCCGAGTATCACGATAGATTGAATTCAACTATTCCACTTCGCATAGAACCACAACCTCGCTAAGCTCAACGCGGCTAAACAAAACACGACAGTCGAACGGAAGACCAAAAAAGAGAGGGGGCCCGCGCCGCGGGCCCCCTCTCTTTATATTTTAAACCTAATTTATATTTTCTGAAATACCCTTACATAATCTACATCCATCTGCTGAGGGAAAATCGTGGTTGCATCCGGATAACCGGGCCAGTTTCCACCCACTGCAATGTTGAAGATGAAGAAAAACTTCTGGTTAAAAGGATAAATTCCGCCCGTATTTCCCGGGGTTAACGTGTGAAACTTCACATCGTCTACATACCATTCCACCAAGTTGTTCTCCCACTTCAAGGTAAACACGTGGTACGCATCTGAGAATGTACCAGACGACAATCCATAGGAAGCCGTTCTCTGCGTAGACGGCGGTTGATTGCCAAAATGCGCAGTTCCGTGAACCCTGTTTGGCTGATGTCCTATCAACTCCATAATATCCAACTCTCCACAATTCGGCCAACCCACCGTGCTGAAGTTCGACCCTAGCATCCACAAGGCAGGCCAAATCCCCTGTCCTTTCGGTAACCGGGCACGAATGTCTATCCTTCCGTATTGGAATTCTTTTTTGCCTTTGGTCAAAATGCGCGCAGATGTATAGTTGAATCCACCCTGGGCTTCCTTCCTCGCAGTGATGGTCAATTTGCCATTGGCAACCACACAGTTAGACGTGCCAGATGTGTAATATTGAGATTCATTGTTGCCCCATCCTCCGGAACCGTTACCTACGTCGTAGCCCCAGCTCGACAGATCCAAGGCATCTCCTGAGAATTCATCGGCCCAAGCCAAGTTATATCCGGTGTAGGATGTGGGTGTAGAATATCCATCCGCCAATGTTACACCAGAAATTTCAACCGTATCCATGGCCTTTACATAGTTGGCTGCACTGGCATGGGCTTTCAATATCACTTCGTATGTCCCCTCTGCGGCGAAAGTGTGCGACACCACTCCGTTGGGAGACTCTACCGTAACATCGCCAGATTTGTCCTTAAAAATGGCAGAGAAGTAATTGGCATTCGTGGCATTCATGGTGAAAGTCACTTTGCCTTTTGTGGTCGCAGAATAATCTAACGTCCAAGTAAAGTTCGTGGGTAAAACCACGGGATCCACAGGCTTGTCTTCACAGCCCATGAATCCCAAGGTCAAACCCAAGGAAAGCAATCCTAACATAGCCATTTTGATTTTTGGGCGCATGTTATTTTTGCTTGATATCGTCTACGTAAAAAGTACCTGCATTGGCAACACTCCAACCGGGGAACAACACCAAGCGATTGTATTTACCGGCAGCAGCATCGCTAAAATCTATACTTACCTCAACCCACTGATTGGCCACGGTTACATCCACATCTTTCTCTACAAATTCAGCCGTGTTATCTCCATTCTCCAACTTCATGCGCAATACGCCCGTAGCAGGTGCATACACTTTTACCGAAATGGTCTTGTTGGTGCTAAAATCAAAGCGATTGGTCATATTGATGAAGAATCCAGCCCAAGTTTCATTGCCGTGAACCGTCTCAACCACCTTCGCGCTGGTATTGATACCACCCGATTTGGGATTGCTAATTACCGCCACTGTGCTTCCACCAAAGGTGGTCATCTTGGGCTCCAGATTTTCAAAATCGATGGGCAAAGTATAGGTGGGCTCAGTGCCATTATCCACGGGATAGGTATCAGGCACCAAACGAACATACCAAGCCAACTGGCTGTTTGCCGCATCCACATATCTCAAAAACAATTCGTTCTCAGACATGCGAATTACTTTGTAAGTATTCACGCCGGTGTAGTAACCAATGAACGACTTACCCGAAACTGTCAAGGTGGTATCCGCACCCAAGGTCAATGTCCAATTCTGGTTGGTTTGGTCTGCAAAAGGTGCCGTATAATCTGTCTTCACGTTCAATGTAGCGCCAGGGAAATTGGCCGCCTGTGCCGAGTTAATATACACATCGCCCTTGGTCAACTGATCAAAGCCGAAGCCCTTCAAGCGAAACACGAATGCATCGTTGTACAAACCCGTATTCGACTTGTCGTTCTTCTTGGCAGCCCACCACTCGGGATAGTTACCCGCAGCCCCAATGGGGTTAGGACCTACACCAAAGTGACCATCACGCGTTGAATCGATGACCCAAGTTTTGAAGCCTTTGCCAGCACTGCCGCCAGTCAAAATCGTATACAAAGGATTGTTTAACAATGTAGCATCATCTTGGTCGATGGTAATGGTTTGAGAAGTAGACGCGCTTCCACCCGAATTAAAT
>JALQWO010000045.1 GCA_023258655.1 Bacteroidia bacterium | reverse complement strand
TTGCTTGGATTTCAACCGATTGTCGAGAATCAATCAGCTCGGTGATTTGGTTAGGGACTCCAACGCAATGAAAGTGATGATGGATCACCACCTGGAGCCTGAGTCGTTTTCACAGTATACATATTGGGATCATGAGGCATCCAGCACTTGTGAATTGGTATATCAATGGATTGCCAATGAATTTGGTTCTGATCACGTTACACCCTCCATTGCCACCTGTTTGTATACCGGCTTAATGACAGATACAGGCAATTTTCAACACAATAATACCAAGCCGTCTACCCTGCGTTTGGCCGCTGATTTGATGGAGCACGGGGCCGATCATTTGGCCATTCATGCCAACATTTACGATGTTTTTTCTTTGGATAGAAGTCGTTTATTCGGGTATAGTTTGTACAAAAAGTTGGAGATCATTCCTGAATGCAAGACGGCATTGATTTATCTCGATAGCGATGAATTAAAAAAATTCCATGTGCAAACAGGAGACACTGAGGGATTGGTAAATTTTGGACTTGGGCTCAAAAACATCGTATTGAGTGTATTGATCATCGATCGTACCGAGCGTGTAAAAATGAGTTTTCGCAGTAAGGGGGATTTTCCCGCCAACGAGTTGGCAGCCAAGCATTTCGAAGGGGGAGGACATCGCAATGCGGCTGGTGGACAGAGTACGGACACCTTGGAGGCGACGGTAGAAAAATTCAAACGCGTGGTTTGGGATTACCAAAGACAATTGTTGGCTGTTCAATAAGATCCAGCGCAAAACATATCGCAATCGACATATCGCAATCGACAAATCATAATCAAAATATTCGATGAAAAACATCAAACAAATATCTTTCCTGCTCATAACTCTGTTGATGTTGTGGGGCTGCAATGGCGGTTTTAAAACCACAGATAAGGGACTGGTCTATAAGTTTACGCAGGGTGAGGCCCTCAAAAAACCCTATGGTCCGCACCATTTTATGTTGCTGAATCACATGCTCATTGGTCCCAATGGAGATACATTGGAAAATAGTTTCAAGTCTGACACTTTGGAAGAGTTGCCATATCCGTTGCAAGCGAAAAACGAATTGTTAGAGGCATTGATGATGATGGGCAGTGGTACAGAGATGGAGGTCAAAATCAATACCGACAGTTTGAAGCAGAAAATCGGTGGATCTCCATTGATTGGTTTGTTGGAATCGGGCAAAGAAGCCAGATTCATCATTCGGGTTGATCGCGTGTTGACGGCAGAGGATTACGATGCTTATCGCAATCAGAAGTTTTTGAATAGAATCATGGCGGAAAACAAATTGATTGATGATTATGCCGCGAAGAACGGGGTGGCAAATTTGCCCGATGGTGGTTGGTTGTTGGATTCTACCAAGATGATCAAATATCGCATCAAACAAAAGGATGGCAGTTATGATATCGCCCATCGAAGACTGGAGGATGCGCCGTACCACAAAGGTGTAAAGGCTGTAACATTTCACTGCGAAGTGTATAATATTGATGGGACCCTTTTGGTGAATTCGTCGATGGAAGGACGAAAGTATCGCTCAGAAAAAGTAGGAACTGATCCATTTGAGTCAGCTTTGGCGATATACGATGTTAAGTGCTTGAATATTTTGCCATTCTACCTGCTTGAGGGTGAAGAAGGAGAGTTCTTGGTCACTTCTGCGAGCGGATACGGCAACCGCGGTCGTGTGGGCGTGCCTCCCTATGCACCGTTGAGGGTCATCATTAAATCAGTGACTCTCGAGTAACACAAAGTTTTCAAGGTAAAGCGAATAGAAGGTAGTAATTTTGAAATTTCATGGGTAAAAAGAATATCATTATCACGGGAGGAGCAGGTTTTATCGGCAGTCATGTCGTGCGGAGATTTGTAAACAATCATCCCGATTTACACATCATCAATTTGGATGTGCTTACCTACGCAGGTAATCTGGAAAATTTGAAAGACATCGAACAGGCGAGCAATTATGAATTTTTGCGCATCGATATCACGGACAAAGCTGCGGTGGAGTCGTTGTTTTCTTCCAGAACCGTTCACGGGGTGATTCATTTGGCGGCGGAAAGCCATGTGGATCGCAGTATCACCAATCCCATCGATTTTGTGATGACCAATGTGGTGGGGACAGTGGTTTTGTTGAATGCTTACAAGGCCTATGGCGATACAGAAAGTGGAAGATTCTATCATGTGAGTACCGATGAGGTATATGGGACATTGGGTGAAGATGGGAAGTTTACCGAGAAAACGCCCTATGATCCAAACTCACCATACAGTGCATCAAAAGCGAGCTCTGACCACTTTGTTCGGGCTTACCATGAAACTTATAAGTTACCCGTTGTTATTAGCAATTGCTCTAACAATTACGGAAGTCATCAGTTTCCGGAGAAGTTGATTCCCTTGATGATACATAACATCACCCATAACAAACCCTTGCCCGTTTACGGCAAAGGAGAGAATGTGCGTGATTGGCTGTGGGTTGAGGATCACGCCCGTGCCATTGAAACCATTTATTTTCATGGCAAGGATGGTGAAACCTACAACATTGGGGGTAACAACGAGTGGAAGAACATTGATTTGGTTCACAAGCTTTGCGAAATCATGGATCGCAAATTGGGGCGAAATGCAGGAGAGTCGGCCCAATTAATTACCTATGTGACAGACCGCAAGGGACATGATTTCCGTTATGCCATTGATGCCAGCAAATTGGAAAATGAGTTGGGATGGTCGCCCAGTGTGGCCTTTGACCAGGGATTTGAGAAAACCATTGATTGGTATTTAGAAAACACCGAATGGTTGCATCGCGTGACTTCAGGCGCTTATGCCGATTATTACGAAGCCATGTACGCAAGCCGTTAACGCTGTAATAAAATGATGAATACGCTGCATCTCTATAACACGCTCAACAAAACAGTAGAACCGTTTACATCGATAACGCCGAATCACGTGGGTATCTATGTCTGTGGTCCCACTGTGTATGGCCCACCGCATTTGGGTCATGTACGCGGTCCGATTGTGTTTGATGTACTGCGTAGGTTTTTGCTTTTGCAAGGGTATAAGGTGCGTTACGTGCGCAACATTACCGATGTTGGCCATTTGGTTGGCGATGCCGATGAAGGGGAGGACAAGTTGGCAAAACAAGCCAAGGTGGAACAGTTGGAACCCATGGAAGTTGCGCAGTCCTACACCGATGCTTATAATTCGGTGATGGATCGCATCAACGTAATGAAGCCCAGCATTGAGCCACGCGCTACTGGTCATATCATTGAACAAATAGAGATGATTCAAACCATTATCGACAAAGGTTTGGCTTACGAGGTGAATGGTTCAGTGTATTTTGATGTTTTGGCCTACAACAGGCAAGCCCATTATGGCGTGTTGAGTGGTCGAGTTTTGGAAGATTTGCAAGCAGGCGCTGGCAATCAGAGTCGTTCATTGGAAGGACAGGACGAGAAGCGAAATCCCAATGACTTCGCCTTGTGGAAGCGCGCGTCTGCAGAACATATTATGCAGTGGATCAGTCCATGGGGCAAAGGATTTCCTGGCTGGCATATCGAATGTAGTGCAATGAGTGCGCGATATTTGGGGGAGCATTTCGATATTCACGGGGGCGGCATGGACTTGTTGTTTCCTCACCATGAATGTGAGATTGCCCAGAGTACGGCGGCACACAATCATGCTCCGGCGAAATATTGGATTCATCACAACATGATTACCATTAACGGCCAAAAAATGGCCAAGAGTTTGGGCAATGGTATCATGGTTGAGCAATTATTCAAAGGGGACCATCCCTTGTTAACACAAGCATTTGGTCCGATGACCTTGCGATTCTTTGTTTTACAAGCCCATTACCGCGGCACTTTGGATTTCAGCAATGAAGCATTGTTGGCTGCGCAGAAAGGGTGGCAACGCATGCAATCGGCGTTTAAACTTGTGTCGAACTTGCCCACGGTGAATGAAGGAGCCACAATAGAAGTGGATGATATCACCGCATCCATTGTTTCCAGTTTGAATGATGATCTGAACACGCCACAGGTCATTGCTGCTTTGTTTGAATTATCGCGTCGAATCAATTTGGTCAACGACGGTAAAGAGCAAATTACACCCATCACCCGTGAAAAAATGGAGCATTTGATCCGGGATTACTGTTTGGGGGTCTTGGGTTTGGTAGCCGAGGATGCGGGTGCCGCTGATGGATTGTCCGATGCGATGGATATCATTTTGGCATTGAGGGGTCAGGCGAAAGCCGATAAAAATTGGGCGTTAAGTGATCAAATTCGCGATGCGTTGAAAGCAAAAGGATTTGAAATCAAAGACGGTAAAGAAGGAACAACTTGGAATAAGTTGTAAATCTATTTTATTATTTAATAATATTTTATGCCGGGACACTTCACCTTTTACTGTAATCACATAAGTGGTGAAATAGCCCAGTTCGACGATACAGAAGCCAAGCATGTTTTACAGGTGTTGCGGTATGCTGTTGGAGATGAAATTTACTTTACGGATGGTAAGGGACATCGTTTTCGAGGCGTCATCAGCCAGGGAAATAAGCAAGGATTTCAAGCACAGATCGTGCATCGCGAGGAAATAGCAAAACCCGCAGAAATCAATGTGTGTGTGGCGATCCTAAAATCAGGGGACCGCATGGAATGGGCGTTGGAAAAGTGTACGGAATTGGGCGTGAGTTCGGTGGTGTTTTTTCCATCCGACAATGGAGAGCGCGGCAAGGTAAACTTGTTGAGGATGCAGAAGGTGGCCATATCAGCGATGAAGCAGAGTCATGGAGCTTGGTTACCTGTCATTGAGCAGTGCAGTTTGGTGGAGGCGATAGCCAGAAATCAGCAGGTCAATAATTACATTGCCTATTGCGGCGATGCCAATAAAGTGGGTGTTTCTGAGATCTGTTTGCCAGCGAGTATCTTCATTGGTCCGGAAGGGGATTTTTCACTGCGTGAGTTGACAGTTGCACAAGAAGCAGGCTGTTCCCCCATCGATTTGGGTACACAAATATTGCGTACTGAAACCGCCATGGTGGCCATTTCTGCAGCACTACGTTTGCGATAAATGTGGGTAAAAGGAGGCCGAATCTGCCTTTGGATTCGGTGTGTGTTTTGGGGGAATTGGGTATCTTTGTTTTGTGAATGTATTGCTATTAGGTTCAGGAGGTCGCGAGCACGCTTTTGCCATGAAAATGGCCCAGAGTGAGCGTTTGAAAAACTTGTTTATCGCCCCTGGAAATGCGGGCACTTCGCAATTTGGGACGAATGTAAACTTGAGCCCTACGGATGTTTCCGCGGTATACAATTTCTGCAAGGACAATCAAATCAATTTGGTGGTTCCTGGCAATGAGGATCCTCTTGTCGCGGGCATCAGCGATTTTATAGAAGCCAAAGCTTTCGAAGATGGATTGGAAATCAAAGTTGCCGGTCCAAGTCATTGGTGTGCACAGCTGGAGGGGTCGAAAGATTTTTCCAAGGCGTTCATGGGTCGCCATGGCATTCCAACAGCACGGTATCAGTCGTTCCAGTTGAACCAATTGGATGCCGCTGCTGAATTTATGAAAACACTGGAGCCTCCCTATGTGTTGAAAGCCGATGGATTGGCAGCGGGAAAAGGTGTTATCATTACACCATCTTTTGATGAAGCGATGGAAACGTTGCGTACCATGACCGATGGGTCGAAATTCGGCAAAGCGGGGGAAGTGGTGGTGATAGAGGAGTTTTTGAAGGGCATTGAATTGAGTGTGTTTGGTATCAGCGATGGCAAAGATTGGCAAGTGCTCGCATCGGCCAAGGACTACAAGCGAATTTTCGACAACGATGAGGGACCCAACACGGGGGGTATGGGAGCGATTTCTCCAGTACCGTTTGCGGATGATGCGTTTATGCAAAAAGTGGTTGACCGGATCATGAAACCCACATATGATGGTCTCGTGAAAGAGGGACATCCATACAAAGGGTTTTTGTTTGTGGGATTGATGAATGTAAACGGGGATCCTTTTGTGATTGAGTACAATGTGAGAATGGGAGATCCTGAAACGGAGGCCATTTTCCCGCGATTGAAAACGCCGATGTTGGATCTTTTGGAGGCGATGGCTAACGGCAATTTGGGCGAGATCGGTGTATCCTTGGATTCACGCACAGCGGCAACCATTTTCTTGGTCTCTGGCGGATATCCGGGAGATATTGAGAAAGGGAAAACCATTGTTTTTCCAGAGAATTTGGGTGAAAATCAGTGGTTGTTTCAAGCGGGAACCAAGCAAGACGGAGAAAAGATCGTTACCAATGGAGGTCGCGTTATTGCGGTAACGTCATTGGGTGAAGACATTCCATCGGCTTTGTCGAGGTCTAACACATTGGCCAAACAAATTGAGTTCGATGGCAAATTCAATCGAACAGACATTGGACTGGATTTGTTGAATTTTAAAACGCCTTAAGTCATTATAGATATGTCGAAAACGCAATTTACACCATACGATCAGTTGATTAAATCGCGATTGAAAACACCGGGACAGTTGTTTATCAGTTATTTTCTACGCGGCCTGCTGGTTGTGTTACCTGTGGCAATTACCGTGGGTATTTTGGGTTGGCTTCTCAAGGGTATCGGCAAGTATTTGTATCTGGACCAGCTTTCTGTTGGAGCGATTTTTCTGTATGGAACTTCGGGTTTGTTGGCGATTGCCGTGATTGGGTTTTTTACCAAGGGTGTGATAGCCCAGCAAATCATGGGATTTTTTGAAGGAATCATCGAAAAAGCACCGGGTTTGAATTTCATCTTTGGTACTACAAAAGACATGACCGAGGCCTTCGTGGGGGAGAAAAAGAAATTCACCAAACCCGTGGTGGTAGAAATTTCAGAGGGTGTCTACAAAATTGGATTCCTGACCCAGGAAGACATGGGCTCTGTGGGCTTGCCGAATTGTTGTGCTGTATACTTGCCCTACAGCTACACGCTTTCGGGCGAAACCACTGTGGTTGAAAAAAGTCGTGTGCGTAGGATTGATCAAGAAAGTGGTGATGTGACCAAATTTGTTTTGAGTGGAGGTGCCACCAACTTGAGATAGTCCCCGGTGGCTGGGGATAATTTTTGGATTGATATCGCGTTATAGTCTTGATTTAACGCTTTAATTCGCAATCTATGTTATCAATAGCATTCACCCTGCTTCAAGCGGCAATGCCGCCAGATTCTGCTGCCGCCACCACTGCGGCCAAAGCCACGGAACACGTTTCTGCGCCCGTTTTGGAAATCATGACCAAAGGTGGTGTGGTGATGATTTTTCTGGCATTGTGTATGTTGATTGCCATCTATTTCATTGTTGAGCGATTCATATACATCAACCAGCGCACCAAAATTGACCACAACTTGGTGAGTGTTATCAAAGACAACTTGAAAGAAAATCGTCCGGATGCAGCATTGGCTTATTGTCAGCGTACCAATACGGCCCAAGGCCAGGTGATGGCAACAGGGTTGAATTTTTTGGGTAGCAACATGCGTGAGATTGAAAGTGCCATGGAAACCCGAGCCAATGTGGAGTTGAGTGCCATGGAAGGGAACCTGGGTTATTTGAGTTTGATCGCCCGTATCGCACCGATGTTGGGATTCGTGGGAACAATTTGGGGTGTAATCAACATTTTCTATACGATCGCCCAAACCAACGGATTGGAAATCGGGGGTATTTCAGAAGGTTTGTACATCAAAATGGTAACGAGTTTTGCCGGTCTGTTGGTGGGTATCATCTCTTTCATTGGATATCAATTGTTCGTGCGTAAAGTGGATCGTTTTGCCGAGCGTCTTCAGGAGCAAAGTTTGAGTTTCTTGGAAGTACTTAACAAGTCTAACCACTAATCTGTTGAGCCATGAGAGTAGGCAGACGTAGACGCGAAGAAGCCGAAGTGGAAGCTTCGTCCATGAACGACATCATGTTTTTCTTGATGTTGTTTTTCTTGATTGCAAGTACCCTCGCCAACCCCAATGTGATCAACATCATGTTGCCCAAGGCGTCAACCACTACACAAATGGAAACCAAAACTTTGCCATTGACAGTGCGCATTGAAAACAAAGGCACTGAGAACGAGGAATTGGGAATCTACATTGAACAAGACCGTGTGGCTTTTGATGATTTGGACGACATCCTCACGGAAGAAAAGGAAAAAGCCGGTGTTTCTGATGAGGGTAAGAGTTTGTTGAACGTTGTGTTGCGTCTGGATAAAGATCTCAAAGTACAAGACATGGTAGACGTGATGCAGGTTGGTGCTAACTTGGGTATCAAAATGGTGCTCGCCACCGATAAAACAAGTAAGTAATGAATTGCAAGTCGCTCGGTTTGTTGGCATTGTTGCTGCTAAACCTGGCGGCGGAAGCAAGTGTTTCCCCGATTACTCTAAACAATGCTCCCTCTACGGAAGACACCACCTTGGACTTAGCCGAGTTGGCCTATCCGCCCTATGTAAATCAAAGTCAAGAGTGGTCTGTACAGCCATTTCGGGGATTTTTGGTCCCGCATCATTACGATATGATGGCCATGTACAAACACGTCACAGGATTGAGTTTTCGCTATCGTGCAGCCATGAAAGCCCCAGAAGGACAAGGGTCGTTTCGTGACAAACTCACCTATGGCTTTACCCTCAATGTGATGGACCTTGGCAGTGATGTTGCCGGGTATGGCATTGGATCTGGCGCGATGTTGATGGCCCAATCTGGGCGCAATGGCTACTTCCTGTTTAGCATGGGTTTGGGCTATTTAACCCAGAAATTTGATGCCATCAGTAATCCTCGAAATGTGGCGATTGGCAGTCGGATGAATGGAACGATGCAGTTGGGTCATCACTGGGAATTGGCTGCGTGGCCAGGCAGAAAATCACCCGAGACGCAAACCATTGACCATCTTTGGAAAATCAATGTTGAGTTGGGCATGATGCATTTTAGCAACGCCAACTGGAGTCAACCCAATTTTGGGATAAACATACCTTATGCGGCTTTGGGATTGAAGAAATCCTTGGTGCATAGTTATTTTCGGCCATACAACGACAAGCAACGCGTAGGGGTTCATCGCACAGAAATCAGCGATTTGCGCGAATGTCCGAACCGTGGTTGGAAACATCCTTCTACGTATGAAGTATGTGGCGCTCCCGGAAAGCCTGGATGGACGCATAGCGTTGGTTTTAGGATGGGTCGCAGGCAAATCGAACTGGATCAGCGAGCCACATTCACCAATGTCTTGTTGGATTATGTGGCCGAACACGCTACGGAAAGACCCGGTCACAGATGGCGCTATGGTGTCAATGTCTTTTTTGATAAATCCTATACCTACACAAAGTTTGGGGAAGCTTCGGATGCCATTGGGTTGAATGATTTTACCGAGGTGGCCTTGACTGTTGGACATCGGTGGCAGTTTGGTCGCTGGGGTATTTTGGCCGATGCAGGATTCTACTTATACCGTCCGAAAGACATCAAAAGGGCCTATTATGAAGGCGTTGGATTGAGTTATCACATAAATCCGCGTTTGCAGGCTATCGCTCGGTTAAAAGCCCATTTATCTTCGGCTGACTATATGGAATGGGGCTTGGCTTATACCCTGTAGAAGCGCAAAAATCACATCGAGTATTTGAGGTACAAGCCCAAAGAATACAACAAATATTTATCCTCTAAATCGTAGATGGGTTCTAGTCTGCTTTCGAGTTGGAAGCGCTGGGAAACCAAATGAAATCGCTGGATAAAGCGGGCGGCTACGATTTTCCTGACGGGATTGAAATAGATGGGATTGGTCTCATTCACACATTGATAAAAGGGGGCACCCAGGGGCGTCGTGAATTTGTTGGCCTGATATCCAGTGAAGATGAGTTGCTGATTGCGATTAAGGCGGATACCGAGATTCACCATCATCGCTGTGCCTTCGCGCATGGGCTGAGACAATTTGGGAGAAAAGTCTTTTTGGTAAAAGGCCCAAGCATTGAGTGTAAACTTGGGGATGTTGCAATATTTGGCCTCTTTACGATCAGAATACAGTGTAAAACCGGTGGAATAGGTGCCGCGATTCATCAAGGGTAAAAAATATCGAAACCCCTCTCCTCCTCTGTGTAACAACATCAAATACCCCTGCATTTTGGCATTTAAAGCATGCTTGTGCGATTCAAACAACTGATACTCTATTCGGGTGCCGAAGGAGATGATTTCTTGTCGGAAAGTCTGCGTGTCCAACAACTGTCGCCAATCCAACCAAGCTTCGGTATCCCAATGTTTGGTGCGTTTGAACACTTGCGTTCCGTATTCAATCGGACGTTTGAAAGCCAAGTCATAGTTGATCATGGGCTCAGGCAAGTTGTGTTGGGTTTGAGAAATGAGGTTGCCTGCAATCAAGGTGCCTTTTTTGGTTTGCAACTTGATTTGCATGATTGGGCTGAAGCGCATTTTCGATTCATATCCCCCAAAATCGTATTTGACCAAACCGCCCAAGGAAAGGGAAATGGATTCTTGATAATCATCGGAGCGACCCAAGTTCATGGTGCTATACCCCCATAACTGATTGCCAAAAAAGGTCTCACCTGGGTTGATGCGCTGCAAATATTCGTTGTCTTTGTTGTAGTGAAGAAATCCCCAATGGGGCTGATATTTTGTTGGCCTCATACCCCGGTCATCTTCCACAAATTCTGGCATTTCCGGAGACAGTACTTCTTCGTTATACGTGCTATCGAACGGTTTATTGGTGAAAGTATCCTGAGTGGGTGTTAGCGCCTTGCTTTGCGTTTCTTTTTGACCAACAAACCTATAATAGGGTTTGGGGGTAAGGCTAAAAATATCATTGTTGATTTGCCCGATAGCAGCCGGTGCAAAGAGGAATGCACAAAGTCCTGTAAAAGCCAAAGGAATGGGTAGGGTTCTTACCCGCAGGGAATTCATGCTGCAATTAACTCAATACCCGCGAATTTTTCTGTATTCACGTCGCGCATCAACCAAATAGA